>CAUJFM010000240.1 GCA_963169595.1 Bacteroidota bacterium
GCCACCAACTGCTCCTCCGCCTTGGTGGCGCGGAAGTAGTCCACCTCCATCACGGCAAGACTTCCGAGCGTTCCGGGCGGGAAGAAGGCGATCATGCCACAGCGTTCCGCAGTGAGCTCCCCCCTGCGCTGCTGCACCTCCAGCAGGCCCTCCACGTCCAGCTCATGCCCTTCGCGGTAATGCACCTCCATCACGCGACCGCTGTCGGTGAGCTGCATCACGGCCAGCCGCGTGTCCAACCGGGGTTCCATGCTCGCCAAAATAGCGTTCGTCGGGATGCATCCACGCTGATGTCCGTCACATCCACATCCTCCTGCCATGCCCGCATCGCACAACGAGCGGCTGCGATCGCCCAGCCCCACCGCCACCCCACAACACGCTCCCTACCTTGCGCCATGCTCCGCCCCTTCGTTGTCCTTGCTTCGGCCTTCCTCGCCTCGCTCACCTGCGCGCAAACGTTGGCCTGGGTGGCTCCCATCATGGGGCCCGGGCTGGGCAAAGCGGTGACCACCGATGCCCAGGGGAACGTCTACGTGTGCGGTAATGTGAACGCACAGGTCGACTTCGATCCGGGTGATGGCGTGGCCAGTTCACCGGCCCAGTCAGGAGTGAACGGCGACAGCTACATCGTGAAGTACGACCCCAACGGCAACTACCTCTGGCACTTCCTGGTGGGCGGCAGCAGCACGGACATCGCCAAGAACATCGTGGTGGACGCCAATGGCGACATCCTGCTCAGCGGTCAATACACCGGCAACATCGACTTCGACCCCGGCCCGGACGTGGTGCAACTGGGCGCGTCCTCCACCACCGACGCCTTTGTCCTGAAGGTGAGCGCTGAAGGCCAGCTCCTCTGGGCGCAGCGCATCGGTGGCAATGGCGAGGACCAGGCACCGGGCCTTGCGGTGGATGCCGCCAACAACGTCTACGTCACCGGCTACTTCAGCAGCACGGTCACCTTTGGGGGTGGTGCGGCACAACTGGTGCACGGTGGCGGCACCTGGGATGCCTTCTACGCCAAGTATGCGGCCGACGGCACCTTCCGCTGGGCGCGCGGCATCCAGGGAACCGGCTTCCAGCGCGGCTTCTCCGTGGCCTGCCTGGGCACGGACCTCTACCTGCACGGCACCTGCAACGGCCTCACCACGGCCAACGGCACGCACAGCCTCTCCCTCCCCACCAACGTCAGCGCCACCTACCTGTGCCGCACGGACAGCGCCGGCAACGTGCAGTGGTTGCGCGCGCAACAAGGCAGCGGCAACATGACCGGCGAGGTGGTGCGCACGCGTGGCGATCGGGTGCTCGTGTTCGGTTCGTTCCGCAACACCGCGGATGTGGACCCCGGACCCGGCACCTGGGAACTGGTGGCCCCCACCTCCGGCCCACAGACCTACGTGGCCGTGCTCGACACCGGCGGCCATGCGCTCTGGGCCTTGCAACTGCAGGGCAACATCCACTTCGATGCGGTGGGCGATGTGGCCTTCGGCCCCGAGGGTGGTGTGGTGGTGACCTGCGCCATCGCCGTGGCCCAGGACTTCGACCCCGGCCCCGGCGAGTACCTCCTCACCCCGCCCCAGCCCAACGACCTCTTTGTGGCCAGCTACGATGCGGACGGCCTTTTCCAATGGGCCACCATCATTCCCACCGGGGAGACCTTCGACACGGCCAACGGCATCACCGTGGATGCGCAGGGGGACGTGATCGTCACCGGCAGCTTTGGGGACAGCGCCATCTTCAGCACCGACCCCGTGGTGATGCTCACCACCACTCATTCGTCCACGCCCTTCACCGCGAAGTATGGCCCGGGCATCAGCACTGGGTTGCCCGCAGTACGGTCCGTTCCGGCGTTGGTGGTGGTACCGAACCCCGCGCAGCATAGCATCACGCTAGCCGCTGTGGGGGACATCCTGGATGAACTACTGGTCCTTGATGCCACCGGACGCATGATGCTCCGGTATCAACACGTAGTGCCCACCCACATCCCCGTGGGCCATTTGGCACCCGGCCGCTACCAGGCCGTGGTGCTGAACGGACACACACGTGTTGCCGCACCGTTCGTGGTGGTGCGTTAGTCGGTCGTGGCCCGTCTTCAGGGCTTCACGAAACGGCCGCGCAACAGCAGTCCTTCCGGTGCGAAGGCGCGCAGGAGGTAGGTGCCTGCAGGAAGATCTCGTACACCCACCGTAGTGGACATTCCACCTACGGCCACCGAGCGCAGCACACGGCCTGATGCGTCGAGCACCTGCAGCGTGCGCAAGGTCATCGGCGACCGAACCTGCAACTGCTCACCGGCTGCATCCAACCAGGTACCGATCGGCTGGGCCTCCGCTCCGTTCACTGCGGCACCTGTGGAGAAGTCCAAGGCATCCACGCTGAACACCGAGCCGGGAGCCGAAGGGGCCGTGCTGCTGCGCAACATGATCACCGCCGTATCGGGTGCAGCGGGGTCCAGGTAGTTGATGGTCAGCTCGAAGGAGGTCCAATCCATCACGGCCGCTTGAACGGTGTGCGCACCGGCACCCACCACCACGCGCTGGCCGCCCACCGGGTCCCAGCGGGTGAGGGCCACCGAGATGGACGCCTCATCGGTCCCCACGGGCGCATACTTCAACTGCCCCACCAGCAGTTCCGGACGACCCGTGAAGGGATAGCCATCAGGCCCTTCGGCAAAGCTGCCTGTGTAGGCCACCGATGCGCGGATACCCAGGGAGGGCAGCTCGCGGGTGGTGAGCACGATGCACGAAGCGCCTTCCACGCCCACGCCTTCCGTGGCGAACGTGGCACCGAAGAAGAGGCCCATCAGGTTGTCCGTGATCCACTCATCGGGCTCGTCACTGCCGAGCTCCCAGGTCCAGTCCTCAAAGCTGCCGTTGGGCACTTGGGCCTGCGTGGTGAAGGGCATCAGGAGAACGAGCGGGAGAAGGCGTAGTGTGCGTTGCATGCGGTGAAGGAACCGCACCACAGGGTTCACCACCATCGCGGACGGGGCGGACCGTTGTTCCTGTAGCGCGCAGTGGGCCGGGTTACCTTTGCACCGTGTGCCTCATCGCCCTCGCCTACCGGCAGCATCCGCGCTATCCCCTGGTGGTGATGGCCAACCGGGACGAGTTCCTGGACCGGCCCGCTGATCCGGCCCACTTCTGGCCCGATGCACCGCATGTGCTCGCCGGACGCGACCTCCGTGCAGGCGGCACCTGGATGGGTATCACCCGCCATGGCCGCTTCGCCGCGCTCACCAACCACCGCGACCTGCGACGACCTCTTGTGGAGGGGCCATCGCGCGGGCACCTCGTGCGGCAGGCCCTGGAACAGGACATCGACAACGGCATCACCGCACCCTATGCCGGCCTCAACCTCATCCACGGCACGGTGGACGACCTGCATTACCTCAACAACATCACACCCGACCGCACACCCCTTGCGCCCGGCATCCATGGCCTCAGCAATGCCCTGTTGAACACGCCCTGGCCCAAGGTGCAACGCGCCAAGGCCGGCCTGGAACAGGTGCTCAACGGCCCCGAGGACAAGCTTATCGATGGGCTCTTCGAGCTGCTCACGGATGAGGCGACCGCCACCGAGGAGCACCTGCCGGACACCGGACTGACCCCGGCGATGGAGCGCGCGCTCTCCTCCATCTTCATCCGCACCACCGGCTACGGCACACGCTGTTCCACTGTGGTGCTGGTGTACCACAACGGGCAGGTGCACTTCCAGGAACGCAGTTGGCCGCATGGCCACACCGTGGTGCAGGAGTTCGCAGTAGGCTGAGCGTTCAGCCCTTCACCCCCACGCCGCGCACCACCCGCGCCAGACCTTGATGGAAGCGGCCCTCGTTCAGCCGCACCTCCGCCTCCTCCAGCACCCTCCACGTGATGCCCGGCATCTCCGCGCGCACCTCCTCCAATGTGTAGAGCATGTCGGCCTGTTGCGGGCCGCCGCTGCCATGCACGGGCTGGTAGCGCAACTGCTCTTTGGCGAAGGCCTCGAACAGCACGGTGCCGCCCGGCCGCAGATGGCCCAGGAGTTCGGCGGTGAGCGGCGCGCGCACCGGTGCGGCAAAGTGCGCGAAAAAGAGGCCGAGCGCGTCGAAGTCACGGGGTAGCGCAGGCAGCTCATGCAGCATCCCCACGTGGTAGGTGAGCTCCACGCCGTGCGCCGACGCCAGCCGCAGGGCCTTGTCGCGGCCGCGCTCGCTCAGATCGAAGGCGGTGACCTTCCAACCCAGGCGCGCGGCATGCACCGCATTGCGGCCCTCGCCCTCCGCCGCAAGCAACAGGCTTCCGGGCATCAAGCCCTTCAACTGCTCGGCGAACCAGGCGTTCGGCGCCGTGCCATAGGCATACTCCTCCGCGCCGTAGCGCTCATCCCAGAACTCCTTCATGGCACAAAGTTCACCTCCTGGCCGCACCATCCTCGGCGACCGATGTCACAGGATCCCTTGGCCACCTGCACAGATGCCTGCCGACCGAACACGCCGCCTTCTACTTTCACGCCATCATGCTCCCCCCATATCGCGCGCTCCTCTATTGTGCGCTCCTGCCCTTGGCCACCCTGGCACCCAACGTCCTGCGCGCCCAATGCTGCGATCATCACCTGATGATGCAGGACAGCTACGGCGACGGCTGGAACGGCGGCCAACTGGAGGTGCGCATCAACGGGGCCTCCGTGGGGGTGTTCGCCGCCGCGGGGGATGGCAGCACCGCCGTGTTCACCGCGTGCACCGGCGATGCCATCCAGCTCATCTACACCGGCGGCGACTGGGAGAACGAGAACACCTATCAGCTGGTGGGCACCTATGGCAACGTGCTCTTCGCCGATGGCCCGGAGCCCGGCACCGGCACGGTCTTCACCGGCACGGCCGATTGCTCCGTGGTGCCCCTGCCCGGCACCGCGCCCTGCACCGCACTGCCCATCGATACGGTGGAGTGCATGGTGGCCAACAACACCGGCGCCCCCGGCAGCGGCTTCAACCCCGGCTGCGCCAACTACAACGGACAGGACCTCTGGTACGCCATGCCCGTGCCCCCCTCGGGCAACGTGCTCGTGAGCACCGCCAACACCGGAGGCCTCAACGACACCGGCGTGGCGCTGTGGACCGGCCCCGACTGCTTCAGTCTCGCGCTGCAGGGGTGCGACGACGATGGTGGCGAAGGCTACTTCTCGCGACTCGCAGCCAATGAGCTCCCGGCCGGCCAGATGCTCTTCATCCAGGTGTTCGGCTATGGGGGCGCTGCGGGCGCCTTCGAACTGTGCGTGGAGGACCTGGGCGTGGTGCAACTGGACAGCACGCGCCTGCCCATCGTGCTCCTGCACACCCAGGGGCAGTCGATCCCCTTTGATGGCAAGATCACCGCGCAGATGGAGGTGAAGTACAACGGACCCGGCACCTTCACGCAGGTCACCGACCCCAGCAACGAGTATAATGGCACCATCGGCATCGGCATTCGGGGCGCCACCTCCAGCGGCTATCCGCAGACGCCCTTCAGCATCGAGACGCGCAACGCCGACGGCAGCAACAACAACGTGCCGCTGCTGGGCATGCCCGCTGAGAACGACTGGGCGCTGCTGAGCAATTTCAACGACCGCTCGCTGGTGCGCAACGCACTGGCCACGCACCTGGCGCGCGCCATGGGGCAGTACGCGCCGCGCATGCACCTGTGCGAAGTGCTGCTGGACAGCGCCTACCGCGGCATCTACGTCCTCGCCGAGACCATCAAGCGCGACAATGGCCGCGTGGACATCGCCCGCCTGGACAGCATCGAGAACACCGGCGAACCGCGCACCGGCGGCTACATCCTGGAGCAGAACCTCTGGAACCCGCAGAACAGCTTCCAGTCCAACTACTCCCCCATCGACCATCCCGGCTTCGATGTGCACTTCCTCTACGACTACCCCGAGCCCGATGTGATCACCGATGCGCAGAAGGTATACATCGCGTCCTTCGTGGACACGCTGGAAACGGCGCTCTACAGCAGCACCTTCACCGACCCGGCCACCGGCTACCACGCCTACCTGGACGTGCCCTCCTTCATCAACTACTTCCTGGTGAACGAGCTGGCGCGCAACAACGACGGTTTCAAGAAGAGCGTGTTCTTCCACAAGGACCGCAACAGCAACGGTGGCAAGCTGAAGGCCGGTCCCGTGTGGGACTTCGACTGGGCGTGGAAGAACCTGTGGGGCTGCGAGCTCTTCAGCAACACCGATGGCAGTGGCTGGGCGCACCGCATCAACGATTGTGTCACCGACAACTACTCCACCGGGTGGGCCATCCGCCTGCTGCAGGACAGCACCTTCGCGAACGAACTGCGCTGCACCTACGAGGAGCACCGCACCAGTGTGCTGTCCAACGCCGCCATCCACGCGTGGATCGACAGCGTGGGGACCCTGGTGGCCGAGGCGCAGGAACGGCACTTCCAGAAGTGGCCCATCCTCGGCGTGAGCGGCCCCGCGCCCGAGGTGCTGCCCTGCGCCACCACCTACGCCGCCGAGCTGGACACCCTGAAGCATTGGATCGACCTGCGGCTGGCGTGGCTGGATGCGAACATCCCCGGTCTCTGCCTCGGCGTGGGCGTGCCCGAGCGACCCGTTCCGGACCTCACCTGCCTGCCCAATCCCTCGGATGGCGCCGTGCGCTTCCGCGGTACACTGGATGCCGGTGCCGACTGGGTCCTCAGCGTGCACGACGCGGTGGGCCGGCAGGTGACGCAGCTGCGGATGCCACCTGGATCGTGTGATGTTCCGCTGCAACTGCCAGGCGCCGGAACCTACCTCTACACGCTGCGCCGCGATGGGCAGGTGGCGCGGGTGGGACGCGTGGTGGTGTATTGAGCCCAGGGAGATCGAACCTTTCCGCCTGCAGCGGGTCCTACCGCCATGCGCATCCTCCTGAGCTCGCTCGGCCTGTTGCTGGGCCTGGGCACCACCGCCCAATCCCCGGTGATCACCTCCTGGATCATCAACCCCGGCAGCGAAACGGGCTACGGGGGCATCGCCACCAACGTGCTCAGCGTGCACTACACCGCCACCGATGTGTACGTGACCAGCACCTGCATCCCCGGC
>CAUJFM010000241.1 GCA_963169595.1 Bacteroidota bacterium
CATCCCCGTGAACGGCACCTTCACCCCGCGCCAGCGCGACGTGTACAACGCCGTGCTGCGCGTGCAGAAGGAGGCCACCGCCCTGCTGCGCCCCGGCGTGATGCTGGCCGACTACCACAAGGAGGTGGGCCGCATCATGGAGGGTGAACTGATCGGCCTGGGCCTGCTGGACAAGACCGACGTGGCGAAGCAGGACCCTGAGCGTCCGCTGTACAAGAAGTACTTCATGCACGGGACCAGCCACTTCCTGGGGCTCGACGTCCACGACGTGGGCCTGTGGAACGAGATGATCCAGCCGGACATGGTCTTCACCGTGGAGCCGGGCATCTACATCCGCGAGGAGAAGCTGGGCATCCGCCTGGAGAACAACATCCTGGTGACCCGCGACAACCCGATCGATCTCTTCGCCGACATCCCCGTGGAGGCGGATGCGGTGGAGGAGTTGATGAGCAGACGGAAGGTGGAGGCCTAGTCCACGGATCTACGGAAAAGTTGTGGCCTGAATGTGGCCGCTCACTTCACCTCATACACCACCTCCACCATATCGGGCAGCGTGGTGTCCACCACGCAGGTGTGTTGCACCTGTCCGTGCTCATCGCGGCCCAGGACAGTGCCCACAAGGGTGAGCCCCCGGTACACCGGGATGATGGGTGAGGAGGAGGTCAAGCGACGCGGCGGAGTTGGAAGGGCTTCACGGTGGAGGTCTCCCCGTCGAGCACCATCAGGTAATACTCCTCGCCGTCCAGGTCGGTGATGCGCACCCGGGTAACGGGCCCGCGCACCTCGCCGGTCTTCACGATGTGGCCCTGGCTGTCGCAGATGTCGAACAAGGCATCCGTGGTGCCGGGTTCATAGTCGAACATGAGCAGGCGCTCGATCTGATCGATACGCAAGCGGATATGCGGGTTCACGGGTTCCATGGCCTTGGTGGTTGGTGGCTTGTACGGCCCTTTGCGGGAACGGGTTGCACCAAAAACCAGGAGCCCGGCCCACATTGCTGCGGACCGGGCCCCACCACCAAACCAAGAACCAGAATGTTGGGAGCTCAGCTTCCCTGATCGATGAAGATCCAGAACCGCTGGCGGCCCTGGATGGAGAAGGTTGTGTTGTGCATGACTGTGAGGGGTTGGAACGTTGCTGACCCCAAACTACCCTGACCTGTTCCCGAGGACAAGCCGCGAACGAGCAGCGGTCGTTCCCGCTGAACGTTCGGCAAGGGGACCAACTGGACGGCCCGTGATGGATGACAGGCCGGTGCGACCGGGATCCGCCGTTACCTCCGCGAAAGGCTCCGTTCGTCGGCCGGCTCGGGCCACTACCCTGCGAACGGCTATCTTTTCGCCAAACCGACCGCCCCATGGCCCTCCGTGTGCTGATCGTCGACGATGAAGCCGATGCCCGCGACAACCTCCGGCTGATGCTGGAGGAGTATTGTCCCGAAGTGGAGGTGGCCGGGCAGGCGGCCAGTGCTGCGGAAGCCCGGGAGAAGATCCAGGAACTGCAGCCCAACGGCCTCTTCCTGGACATCAAGATGCCCGGTGAGGACGGGTTCCAGCTGCTCGCCTCCATCGCCGAGCTCGACATTCCGGTGGTGTTCACCACGGCCTACGATGAGTACGCGTTGAAGGCCTTCAAGCAGAACGCGCTCGACTACCTGGAGAAGCCGATCGATCACGAGGAGCTGCAGCGCGCGGTGAAGAAGATGCTGAAGCTCACCGATGAGCTGGGGGGCGGACAGCCCTCGGCCATCGCCGCGCTGATGAAGGACCCCGCCTCACCGCTCAGCTCGCGGGTGGCGATCCCCGGCCGCGACGGCCTGGTGCTGCTGAAGCACGAGGACATCCTCTACCTGGAAGCGAACGACAGCTACACCACCATCCACCTGGTGGACGGCAAGCGCAGCGTGAGCAGCAAGCACATCCGCGTGTTCGAGAACAACCTCGACCCAAAGACCTTCTTCCGGGTGCACAAATCGTTCATCATCAACCTGGGTCATCTCAAGGGCTTCAACCGGGCGGAGGGGAACATGGCCGTGCTGGACAACGGCACCCTGATCCCGGTCTCGCGGCGGCGCCTGCCCGATTTCCTCGGACTGATCAACACGTTCTGACCCTTCCCCCGTGCTGCGGTCCTTCGTCCGTTGCCTTGGCCTGCTCCTCGCCCTGACCGGCACGGTCCGCGCGCAGCAGTACGCCTTCAGGCAATACACCCCGAAGGACGGTCTGGCCCAGAGCCAGGTGCGCTGCATGGCGCAGGATGCGCGCGGCCACCTGTGGTTCGGTACGCTGGGCGGTGCCAGCCGCTTCGACGGGCTGGAGTTCGTGAACATGGCCCTGCAGGAAGGTCTCCCCGACCCCCATGTAAGCGCCATGGCCCTGGGGCCGGACAGCTCGCTGTGGCTGGGCTCCGGTAACGCACTGGTCCGCCTCCGGGGCGATCGCCTCACCAGCGAACGGCTTCAGGCCGATGCGCGCATCATGGGCATCATCCCCACCGGCGACCACACCCTGATCGTGGGTACGGATGGTGGCGGCCTCTTCCTGCACGAGCGTGCTGCGATCAGGCCGGCGCCCGGCTATCCGGGCGATACGGCCCAGTTCATCCGCACGCTGCACCGCCTGCGCGACGGACGTCTGCTCGTGGGCCTGCGCAACGGACTGTTGTTGGGCAACGGCGACCGGTACACGCAGGTGGCCCTGCCTTATCCAAGTGCCACCGTGAGCGCGCTGTGCGAAGGTCCGGACGGCAGCTGGTGGGTGGGCACCATCGGCGAGGGCGTGTACCGCATCCATCCCGATGGCACCACGGAGACCTATGACGAGGAGCGCGGGCTGCTGCTGAACTCCGTGCGCTGCCTGCTGGCGGACGCACGGGGCCGCGTGTGGGTGGGCACCAAACTGGGGCTGAACCTGATGGAGCCGGACGGCCGTTCGCGCGTGTTCACCGTGCACCAAGGCCTTCCCAACGACAACATCAACTGCGCCTTCGAGGACCGCGAGGGGGGCATCTGGTTCGGCACGGACGGCGGTGGGGCCCTCCGGTCGGCCGGCGACCGTTTCGTGACCTTCACCGTGAAGGAGGGCCTGTGCAGCGACCTGGTGATGACCGTTGTGCGCGACAGCCTGGACGACCTCTGGCTGGGCACCTACGACAGCGGCATCTGCCGGATGGATGGCATGGCCATGGTGAACACCGTGGACGGTCTGCCGAACAACACGGTGTGGTGCGGACTGAAGGACCGCCGCGGGCGCCTCTGGTTCGGCACGAGCGATGGCCTGGCCCTGCTGGTCCGTGGAGAGCTGGTCCCTCTGTCGCCCGACCAACGCATGGCCGGGCAGCGCGTGCTGGCGCTCTTCGAGGACGATCAGGGCACGCTTTGGTGCGGCACCCGGGAAGGGCTCTCCGCCATCGCCCCCGACGGCTCCGTGCGGACCCTGCCTCCACCGCCGCAAGGTCCGGGGCGTTCGGTCCGCCACATCCTGTCCGATGGACGCAAGGGGCTCTGGCTCGCCACCGAACAGGGGTTGGCGCATTACCGTGATGGCGTGACGAAGGTGCTGACCCGCGTGCAGGGCATGAGCGACAACACGGTGCTGTCCCTGGCAAAGGACCGCCGAGGACGGCTGTGGGCCGGCACCAACAACGGGCTCACCTGCATGGATGGTGACCATCCGCGCGTGGTGCGTTTCGCGGGTGATTTCAGCGCGAACCACATCGGGCTGCTGGTGGCCGATGCCCAAGGCTACCTGTGGGCCGGCACCAACAATGGGCTCTTCCGCTTCCACCCGGACAGCGCGCTGAAGCATGCCGCCCTGCACGAGCACCTGACGTTGGACGACGGGCTGCGCAGCCTGGAGTTCAACCTGAACGCTGGGTACTGCGATGAGCGCGGGCGGCTGTTCATGGGCACCACCGGCGGCCTGCTGATGCACGACCCGGCGCGTGGACCTGTGCGCGGACCCCGGAAGCCCCCCTCACTGCACATCACCGGCGTGCGCTCCTTCCTGCAGCGCACGGATTGGAAGGGGCGTTGCGACAGCCTCGATGGCGATGGACTGCCCGTGGGGCTCGACCTCCCCTACCGCCGCAACCACATCACCTTCGACTATGTGGGCATCGATCTGAGCGAGCCCGAGCACGTGGTGTACCGCTACCGCCTCGTGGGCATGGACCCCGACTGGCTCCCGGCCACGGATGCCCGCTTTGCCAGCTACAGCAACCTGCCCAACGGGGAGTACACCTTCGAGGTGATGAGCAGCACGGACGGGACGAATTGGAGCGCGCCGGCCGAGTTCCGGTTCCGCATCGATCCGCCGTTCTGGCTGCGGTGGTGGTTCTTCGCCCTCACCGCGCTGGCCCTGGGCGCGATCGCCTACGGCATCCACCGGTACCGCTCACTGCAACGCGAACGCCGTGAACGGACGCGTCAGCTCATGCTCCGTTCGCGCATGCTGCAACTGGAGCAGCAGGCCTTGAACGCCAACATGAACCGGCACTTCGTGTTCAATGCGCTGAACAGCATCCAGTACCACATCAACAAGCAGGACCGCGCCACGGCGAGCAAGCACCTCACGAGCTTCGCCAAGCTCATCCGCCGCAACCTGGACGCCAGCCAGAACGACACCACCACCCTTTCCGAGGAGTTGGAGCGGCTGGAACTGTACCTGCAGCTGGAGCACATGCGGTTCAAGGACCGTTTCCGCTACCGGATCGAGGTGGACCCTGCGGTGAACACCATGCAGGTGCGACTGCCGGCCATGATGTTGCAGCCCTATGTGGAGAACAGCATCTGGCACGGCATCCTGCCCACGGAACGCCAGGGAGAGGTGTTCATCGGCGTACGGCCATCGTCCCCCGGCCGGGTGATGGTGGTGATCCAGGATGATGGCGTGGGGGTGGATCACAGCCGACGGTCCAAGGGCGCCACCGGGGACCATATCTCCCGGGGCATCGAGATCACCAAGGGGCGGGCCGACGTGCTCCGTCGCTTGGAGCTCACGGACATCCGCATCAACGGCCCGGACCAGCGTCACGGTCCTGGGGGCGAAGTGCAGGGCACCGAGGTCACCATCGAGCTTCCCCTGAACGTTCCACCAAAAAGTTCCGTAGAGGGCTTGATTTAGGCTGTGGATGCACTATATTTGGAACACAATGTCACGGGTCAATACATACCACCGCCTCCTTCCAGGAGTGCTGCTGATGGTGATGATCGCCTTCACTTCCTGTTCCAAGGAGGAGTTGGATGGCCCGGCATGTGGCTCCATGCAAGCGGATGGCTCGGTCAAATCCTTGAACCTTTCCGGCGGATCTACGGGCACCACCATGAACAGCTCGACCGGCGGGACCATCGGCTCCAGTGGCGATGGGCGCGGCATCAGTGATGATGGCGACGACCTCTCCGACAGCGAGAAAGGCCGTAAGAAGAAGGCGAGCTGACCCCCTTCGGTTCCCTTCCTAACTGAGCGCCCGGAGTTCCGGGCGTTCTTGTTCCTGGCCCGCCCGATGCCTTGCTGGATATCGCCTTTCCCCGTGAGCCGGGTGGGTGATCCGAAAGCACCGGCTATCTTCTCCATGCCTTTGGTCGGCGTTCACCGCCCCGGCCTGGGCTCCGCGCCATGGCGAACAAGGCCCACGACCATCTGCACCGCCTGATCCGGTCCATGACCAAGGCAGAGAAGCGCTATTTCAAGGTCCATTCAGGGCGGCACCTCAGCGATGGGGAACGGCGCTACCACCGGCTCTTTGATGCCATCGCCGCCGCAGAGGAGTATGATGAGGCCACCATCATCCAGCGCTTCAGTCAGGAGGCCTTCACGCATCGCTTCGCCATCACCAAGCGGCGGCTTTACGAGACCGTGCTGGCCAGCCTGGAGGCCTTCCACGCCGAAGCCTCTGTGGACGCCCGCCTGGGCCGCATGCTGCACGAGGTGCGCATCCTGCACGACCGCTCGCTCTATCCGGAAGCTGCGAAAGTGCTGCAGAGCTTCACCCGTCTGGCACGCACGCACGACCGGCAGCCCATGTTGCTGGCGGCCCTGGAATGGGAACAACGGCTCGCCGAACGCAACGGATATGCGCACGTGCTGCCCGAGGACCTGGAACGGATGCACCAGGACCGCCTGTCGCTGGACGCCGAGTTGCGTGAGCTGAACGACCTGTGGGAACTGAAGAGCCGCATCTTCCTGCTGCTCTACCGAAAGGGGCAGGCGCGCGACAAGGACGCCGTGGACCAGTTGCAGGGCCTGCTGGCCGATCCCCTGCTGCAGGAAGACCGTCCGCTGGGCTCGGTGAAGGCCCGTTACCTGCGCGACCACATCCGCAGTGCCGCATCCTTCGCACTGAACGACCTGGAACGCTGCCTCCGCCACCTGCAGGCCAACCGTGCCTTGATGGAGCAGGAGCACGACCGCTTCTCGGCCGAACCGCAAACAGTACTGTCCGTGCTGGGCAATCTGGCCTTCGTGTGCACCGCGCTCGGCCGCTTCGATGAGGCCCGTGAACACCTCGATGCGTTCCGGTCGGCACCTGCGCGCTGGAGCATGCCGGAGAACGAGGACCTCGACATCAAGCTGTTCAACACCAGCTACAGCCTGGAGCTGGGGATGCACCTGCGCACGGGGGACGTGGACCATGCGCTGGAACTGGTGCCGGCCATCGAGCGAGGTCTGGAGCGCTACGGCGACCGCATCGGTCCGCTTCGCCGCGCAGGCTTCCTCTACCAGCTGGCCTACGCACATTTCATGGCCGGTCGAATGGATGCCGCCCTGCGGTGGACGAACCGGCTGCTCGACGGGCTGCGGGCCGATGATGCGAGCGACCTGGCCGCCACCGGGCGCATGCTCTACCTGGCCCTGCTGATCGAGACCGGGAAGCTCGACCTCCTTCCTTATGCCTTGCGCAACACGGAGCGCTTCCTGCAGAACCGGGCGCGCATGTACGCCTTCGAGCCACACTTCCTGGAGCTGGTGCGCCTGCTGGGACGGTCCACGGACAGCGATCAGCGGCAGGCCGCGTTGCAACGCTTCCTGGAGCAGATGACCGCCCTGCTGCAGAACCCCTTGGAACGGACCGTGCTGGACCAGTTCGATGCGTGGGCGTGGGCGGGCGGCAAGGTGGGCGGCAAGCCCATGGCCGAGCTGGTGCGGCAACGCATGGCCGACATGACCCGGGCCGCGTGAGCGCCTATCCGTCCTTGCGGAGGAAGGCGTCCCAGCCCTGGGCCATCAGTTCGTGCTCGCCACCCTGCTTGTCCACCAGCCGGTAACCGCTGTTCGCATCGATCATGTGTCCCACCACCGTCAGGCTCGGATTGCCCTTGATCTTGGCGTAGTCCGCCTGCGTGATGGTAAAGAGCAGCTCGTAGTCCTCACCGCCGTTGAGCGCGCAGGTGGTGGGATCCAGGTTGAAATCACGCGCGGTCTGGTACGTGGTGGGGTCGATGGGCAGCTTGTCATCATAGAGGCGCACACCGAGCCCCGAACTGCGGGCGATGTGGATGGCCTCGCTCGCCAATCCATCGCTGATGTCGATCATGGCCGTGGGCCGCACGTCCAATTGGCGGAGCAGTTCGATGATGTCGCGCCGGGCCTCCGGCTTGAGCTGGCGTTCCAGGATGTAGTCGTGGCCCGCAAGGTCAGGCTGCGCGCCGGTCTCCGTGAAAACGGCCTTCTCGCGCTCCAACACCTGGAGGCCCATGTAGGCGCCGCCCAGATCACCGCTCACCACCAGCAGTTCGTTGTCCTTGGCGCCACTGCGGTACACGATGTCCTCCGACTTGGCGGCACCGATGGCCGTAACGCCAATGACGAGCCCGCTGCGGCTGCTGCACGTATCGCCACCCACCAGGTCCACGCCGTAGTTCCTGCAGGCGAGGAGCATGCCTTCGTAGAGCTCGTCCACGGCTTCCACGGGGAAGCGGTTGCTGAGGCCCAGTGCCACGATCACCTGGCGGGGGGTGGCGTTCATGGCGTACACATCGCTGAGGTTCACCACGATGGCCTTGTAGCCCAAGTGCTTCAGCGGCACGTAGCCCAGGTCGAAATGGACCCCTTCGAGGAGCATGTCGGTGGTGACCACCTGGTGCAGCCCCTGTGGATCGATCACAGCGGCATCATCACCGATACCTTTCACGGTGGAGGGCTGCTGGAGCTGGATCCGCGAGGCCAGGCGTTCGATCAGGCCGAACTCACCCAGGGCGGAGAGCTCGGTGCGGGAGGTGTTCTCGGACATGCGACCGCGAAGTTCCGGTTTTGGGCGGTGCATTTGTCACCTATCTTCTGGCGAGCCCGATCGACGGGAAAACGGGCGATCCATGTACCTCAACTGCCACAGCTGGTTCAGCTTCAAATACGGCGTGCTGAAGCCCGAGGCCCTGCTGGAAGAAGCGGCCAAGGCCGGCGTGCGCACCCTGGCGCTCACCGACATCCACTGCTCGGCCGGCATCCCCGACCTGCTGCGCAACGCTGCGGACCACGGGGTGCGTCCGGTGGCCGGGATCGAGTTCAGGCAGGGTGCGCGGCTGCTCTACATCGGCATCGCCCGGAACAACGACGGCTTCCAGCAGCTCAACGAACTGCTCAGTCCGCACCTGCTGGATGATGAGCCCCTCCCTGAGCGAGCACCGGAGCTGGACGATGTCTTCTTCATCTACCCCTACGGACACGCGCCGCTCCAACTGCGCCCGCAGGAGCGTGTCGGGGTGCGGCCCACGGACCTCACGCGGCTGCCCTTCGGCCCCTGGGCCCGTCGCCCGAACGACCTGGTGGCCCTGCTGCCCGTGACCTTCAAGGGCAAGGCCGACTTCAACACCCACCGGCTGTTGCGCACCGTGGCGCGCAATACCGTGCTGAGCCTGCTGCCTCCGGAAGAACTGGCCCGGCCCGACGAGATCTTCCACACCGAGGCCGAAGTGCGTCACCTCTACCGCGATGCGCCTGTGCTGTTGGATAACGCGCAACGGCTGCTGGACCAGTGCAGCATCGCGTTCGACGGCAGCGACAAGACCTGGAGGGCCGTCGGGGCCAGCGAGGCCGAGGACCGCGAGAAACTGCACCGCGACACGCTGGAGGGGCTGCGCCTGCGCTACCCGAACGCCGGGCCGAACGTGATGGCACGGATGCACAAGGAGCTGGAGGTGATCGGGGACATGGGCTTCACCAGCTACTTCCTCATTAACCAGGACATCGTGAACTACGCACGCAGCCGGGGTTTCTTCCATGTGGGACGGGGCAGCGGCGCGAACAGCCTGGTGGCCTACTGCCTGCGCATCACCGATGTGGACCCCATGGAGCTCGACCTCTACTTCGAGCGGTTCATCAACCCCGCACGCAAGAAACCGCCCGACTTCGACATCGACTTCAGTTGGAAGGACCGTGACGAGGTGTACCGGTACATCTTCAACAAGTACAATGGGGATGGGGTGCGGAACATCCATGCCGCGCAGATCGCCACCTACACCACCTTCCAATGGCGCGGCGCCATCCGCGAACTGGGCAAGGCCCTGGGCATGCCACCGGAGGAGATCGAGGCGTTGAGCGCTGGCGACAGCGGCCACTACCGCGATCGGCGCCGGGTTCCCGATGCCGCGAAAGGCCCACTGGACCAGGTGGCCCGGGCCGTGCTCCATCATGGCCAACGCCTGATCGGCATGCCGCACCACTTGGGCATCCATGCCGGCGGCATCGTGATCACGGAGCGGCCGGTCACCCACTTCACAGCGCTGCACCGGCCTCCAAAGGGCTTTCCCGTGACGCAGTTCAGCATGATCGAATGCGAGGACCTGGGCCTGCACAAGTTCGACCTGCTGAGCCAGCGCGGCCTGGGGCACATCCGCGATGCGGTGGAGCTGGTGAATGCGTATTCGGATCAAGAGGCCACGGGCCATGGGCTTCGGGCCACGGGCTGGGCAGAGGCAACTCGCGCGTCTTCACGCGCTGCCCAGCCCGTGGCCCATGGCCCGCAGCCCGCAGCCCGCATTGATATTCACGACATCCCCCGCTTCAAGGAGGACCCCGTGATCAAGGAGCTCCTGCGGACGGGCAACACCATCGGTTGCTTCTATGTGGAGAGCCCGGCCATGCGCATGCTGTTGAAGAAGTTGCAAGTGGACGATTACCTCGGACTGGTGGCGGCAAGCAGCATCATCCGACCGGGCGTGGCCGAGAGCGGGATGATGCGCGAATACCTGTTGCGCCACCACGACCCGGAGCGGCGCAAGCTGGCCCCGGAGCGGTTGCTGAAGATCATGCCCGACACCTACGGCGTGATGGTGTACCAAGAGGATGTGATCAAGGTGGTGGTGGAGTATGGCGGACTGAGCCTCGCGGAGGCGGACCACGTGCGGCGCGGCATGAACATCCGTTACCGCGACCGGCCCGAGTTCAAGCTGGTGCGCCGCAAATTCTTCGCGAACACGCGTGCCTTCGGACATCCGCCGGAGGAGGCCGAGGAGGTCTGGCGGCAGATCGAGAGCTTCGCCAGCTTCAGCTTTGCCAAGGGGCACAGCGCCAGTTATGCGGTGGAGAGCTACCAGAGCCTCTACCTCAAGGCGCATCATCCGCTGGAGTTCCTGGTGGGCGTGGCGAACAACTTCGGCGGCTTCTACCACACCGAGTTCTACCTGCACGAGGCGAAACGGGCGGGTGCCGTGATCGAGGCGCCGTGCGTGAATGCCAGTGAAGAGCTCTGCTCATTGCACAAGGCCACGGGCCATGGGCTTCCGGCCACGGGCTGGGCAGAGCCCTCTCACGCGTCCTCACGCGCTGCCCAGCCCTTGGTCCATGGTCCGCAGCCCGCAGCCCGCATCTACCTCGGCCTCTCCAACATCAAGGGCCTCGAGAGCGGTGCCGTGGAGCTGATCCTGCACGAACGCCGCCGCAACGGAGCGTTCACCGACCTGGAGGACCTGCTGCGGCGCGTGCCGTTGGGCCAGGAACAGGTGCGCATCCTGGCGCGTGTCGGTGCACTGCGCTTCACCGGGCGAAGCAAACCACAGCTGCTGTGGGACATCACCCTTCTGCACCGGCCTGCGACCGTGGCCGCCGATGGCGACCTCTTCGTCACCCGTGTGGAAGCCCCGAAGCTGCCCGACCTGCAGCACCATCCCCTGGCCGATGCCTACGATGAACTGGAACTGCTCGGCTTCCCGCTCTGCGATCCCTTCTTCCTCGTGGACCCCGTCCAAGAGGACCCGCGCGCACCCTTCATCCTGAAACGTGACATGGCCGGCCATGTGGGTCGGCGCGTGAGCATGCTGGGTTACCTCATCCATGTGAAGGCGACGGATACGCACCATGGCCAGCGGATGACATTCGGGTCCTTCATCGACACCGCAGGGGACTTCTGGGACAGCACGCAGTTCCCCGATGTCGCCGCCCGCTACACCTTCCGTGGGCGCGGGGTGTACCGGCTGACCGGGGTGGTGGAAGAGGAGTTCGGCCACACAGCCCTGCGCACCGACCGCTTTGAAAAGCTGCCCTGGCGGCCTGACCCGCGCTATGGGGACCACTGACAGACCAGACCGCACCCGGACCAACCGGGACGCATCGAACACTTCGTTACCATCTGGTGTTCTAGGACTTGCCCCGCCGGACCACGCAGCCCCCACAAAGGTGCTGACCCGCTGATGGCCATCAGCGTCCGACCAACGAGAACCGACCTGCCGAAAGGCCGACGGGGACAAACCCCATCCCACACGAACAACCCCTTTGCTGTCAGTGGATAATGCCCGTACCTTTGGGGCCTCTTTCGGTGTTTAGAATCATTCCAAATAAGCGATGATCAAGGTCTCCGAACCCGCTAAGGCGGAAGTCACCAAGCTCCTGGGCCAGGAGGGCCGCGGCCCGAACCACTTCGTCCGCGTGGGCGTGAAGGGCGGCGGCTGCAGCGGCCTGATGTACGACCTCACCTTCGACGACCAGATGAAGGAAGGCGACAAGGTCTTCGAGGACAACGGCGTGAAGGTGGTGGTGGACAAGAAGAGCCTGTTGTACCTCCTTGGCACCACCCTCGATTTCAGCGGCGGCCTCAACGGCAAAGGTTTCCAGTTCGTGAACCCCAACGCCAGCCGGACCTGCGGGTGCGGCGAGAGCTTCAGCATTTGAGTGTGGAACCGATGTCCCTGATAGGCACCTGTAGCGTCGACCCACTGGGTCGACCTACTCCCTAATAGCCTGAGCGAAATGGCACAAGACACCGACGATATCCTCCGCGAGGTCACCGAAAAGGAATACGCCTACGGTTTCGTCACGGACATCGAGAGCGAGAAGGCGCCCAAGGGGCTCAACGAGGACATCGTGCGCTACATCAGCGCCAAGAAGAACGAGCCGGACTGGATGCTCGAGTGGCGCCTGGAGGCCTTCCGCCTGTGGCAGAAGATGGAGGAGCCCGATTGGGCCCACGTGCACTACCCCAAGATCGACTACCAGAACGCGTACTACTACAGCGCACCGAAGAAGAAGCCGCAGCTCAACAGCCTGGACGAGGCTGACCCCGAGCTGGTCAAGACCTTCGAGAAGCTGGGCATCAGCCTGGAGGAGCAGAAGCGCTTGGTGGGCGTGGCCGTGGACGTGGTGTTCGACAGCGTGAGCGTGAAGACCACCTTCCAAGCCGCGTTGAAGGAGAAGGGCATCATCTTCATGAGCTTCAGCGAAGCCGTGAAGGAGCATCCCGATCTGGTGAAGAAGTACCTGGGCAG
>CAUJFM010000242.1 GCA_963169595.1 Bacteroidota bacterium
GCTGCGGCCTCATGGCGCTGACCACACGCCGCACCTTGTCGTGATCGCCGGCGGCCCGGGCAACGCGCAAGGCCTGCAGACGTTCCGGCGCCTGCTTGCGGAACATGCCCAGCAGCAGGTTGTCCTCCCCCACCTCGGGTGGAACGGGCACCTGCACCGGTTCCACTGCAACAGCCTGCACAACGGGGGGCGAAGGCGTTGAGGGCGCGACCATCGTCGCCATCCGGGACCGCAGCTGCTCCACCTCTCCGGCAAGCTGCTGCATGCGCGCCTCCACGCTGCGGCGCTGTTTTCTGGCCGATGCCCGGCCGATGAACCCGATCACCACGGCGACCACGAGCAGGCCCGCAGCGATCAGCTGCCAACGCTGCACACCAATGCGCAGGCGATCGCGCTCGGCGAACACCGCTACCTGCTCCGAGCGCCACTCGGAGGCCAGGCTATCGCGGCGGGCCTCGATGATGTCCAGCTTGGACCGTTCGGAGGTCACCGCGAATTCCATTTCCTGCCGCTGTTGCCGCGTCTGCAGCTCCTGAACGGTGCGCGATTCCTCGAAGGCCTTCCGCCAGTTGCCCTGACCGGCATACAGGTCCATCAACCCCTGGTGCGCGCGAAGCCCTTCATCGCCACCTAGCCGGGCCGAGTCCGCGATGAGCGCAGCCTCCTCCAGAACGCGTCGTGCCTGAGCCGCGGGAAGCAGCGGGGCCAGCATGATGCGCTGCAGGGCGGCCTCGCGGGCATCACCGGCCGTATCCGCCGAGGCGATCCGTGCCTTGTACGCCGCGACCGCCTCCTTGCGCTCCGCCGCAGTGAGGTCCTGACCGATGGACCGGGACGGCAACAACAGGGCGATGACCAGCATCGGCCACATGGAAGGGAGCATCCACGAACGCATGGAACGAAGGTATCGGCAGCGCCGCTACTTCAGCACGAAGCGGGCGGTGGTGCGTGAACGCTGCTCCAGCAGGGCCTCGCGGCCTGCGGAAAGTCGTGCGAGCGTGGTCTCATCATAATGCCGCACCGTGACCAGTTCACAGCCCTCGTTGTACCGCACTTCATAGACCTTGCGCAGCTCATCGATCAACTGGCGGCTGCGCGGCGTATCGTCCACCACCACGCTGAAGGCCAGCGCACTGTTCTGCATCAGGTCGATGCGCACATTGTGCTGCGCAAAGAGCCAGAAGATGCCGCTGAGGTTCTCCTCCACGATGAAGCTCAGGTCGCGCGGGGTGATGCTGATGAGCAGCTGCTTCGGCTTCACGATGAACGAGGGGATCAGCGAGTCGTTCTCGCTCCGATCGTCGATGGTGCTGCCGGGTGCGCTCAGGTCGATGAAGGAGCGCACATAGAGCGGGATGTGCTTCCGCTGCAGCGGCTGCAGGGTCCGCGGGTGGATCACGCTGGCCCCGAAGTAGCTGAGCTCGATCGCCTCGCGGTAGCTGATGTGGCTGAGCAGCTTGGTGTCAGGGAAGCGCTTGGGATCCGCGTTGAACATGCCGGGCACGTCCTTCCAGATGGTGACGCTCTCCGCATCGAGCAGGTAGGCGAAGATGGCCGCGCTGAAATCGGAGCCCTCGCGTCCCAGCGTGGTGGTCTGCCCGTCCGCCGTGCGCCCGATGAAGCCTTGGGTGAGCACGCGGCCGGGCTTCTCCTGGTACAGCGGCTTCAGGTAACGGGCGGCCAGGTTCTCGCAGGCCTGCCACTCCATCTTCGCCGCGCGGAAGCTGCCATCGGTCCGCACCACCGTGCGCGCATCGAACCACGTGTTCGAGAGACCCGCATGCTTCAAGTGTGCGCTCACCACCAGGGTGCTCCACACCTCGCCAAAGGAGACGATCTGGTCGTAGTCCTCATCCACCCGTCCGCTGGACTGCTGGGCCAGGGTGCGCTGCAGGTCGCGGAAGGAGGTATCCAAGGCGGTGCGTGCACCTTGATCGCCCGGGGCCACCTCCTCCAGCACCCCGAAATGCATGGTGCGCAGGGCCTCCACCAACGGCTTGGTGTCACGTCCCTCGCCATAGGCCCACACTACCTCCTCCAAGGCGTTGGTGGTCTTGCCCATGGCGCTCACCACGATGAGCAGGTCGTCACCGGGGAAGTGCGCCAGCACCGTCGCCACGTTGCGCACACCGGCCGCGTCCTTCACGCTGGCCCCACCGAACTTGAAGACCTTCATCCGTTCACGAGCTTGGTCATGTCCTCCCGCGTCATCCTCCCGTTCACCCATTTCGGGTCGAAGGTCGCACCCAGCCGCACGTAGAACCGCATGGCCTCCGTGTTCCAATCGAGCACCTGCCAGAGCATGTGGTGGTGCTTCTGCTCCAGCGCGAACGCCGCACAGGCCTTGAACAGGCGTTCCCCCACACGACGGCCCCGGGCCGCCTCCGTCACCACGATGTCCTCCAGGTAGAGGCAGCGCCCCCGCCAGGTGGAGTACCGCTCGTAGCACACCGCCATGCCGAGCAACTTGCCGCTCGCAAACTGGCCACTGGCCGCTCCCACCTCCGCCACCCAGCCCCACCATACGGGCTTCTCCCCGAAACCCGCATCGCGCATCTGCTCCTCCGTCACGGTCACGGCCTCCGGCTCCTTCTCGAAGGTGGCCAGCTCCCGGACCAGGGCCAGCATCTGCGGCACATCGCGGGCCTCCGCTCTACGAATGACAACGTTCATGGACACAAAGAAAGCGGTGCCGCATCTTTGCGGTATGTCCGACATCAAGACCCTCTCCGAGTTCATCGTTGAACGCCAGGCCGAGTTCCCCGGCGCATCGGGCGACCTGAGCAGCCTGCTCACCGCCTTCCGGCTCGCCGCCAAGATCGTGAACCGCGAGGTGAACAAGGCCGGGCTGATGGCCGAGATCCTTGGCTCGGAAGGCACCGAGAACGTGCAGGGCGAGGCCCAGCAGAAGCTCGATGTCTACGCCAACAACCTCTTCATCCGCATGATGCGCACCCAGGGTGCGGTATGCGCCGTGGCCAGCGAGGAGAACGACGACATCGTGCACTTCGACAACGGCGGCAAGTACGTGGTGACCATGGACCCGCTCGATGGCAGCAGCAACATCGACGTGAACGTGAGCATCGGCACCATCTTCAGCATCTACAAGCGCATCAGCACCGGCCCCAAGGCCACGCTGGAGGACTTTCTGCAGCCCGGCAGCGCACAGGTCGCGGCCGGCTACATCGTGTACGGCAGCAGCACCATGCTCGTGTACAGCACCGGCCACGGCGTCAACGGCTTCACGCTCGACCCCAGCATCGGCACCTTCTGCCTCAGCTATCCGGACATGAAGACGCCCGCCGATGGGAAGATCTACTCCATC
>CAUJFM010000243.1 GCA_963169595.1 Bacteroidota bacterium
GCGAGTACTATTGGATGCGCGGCGAGTTTGAGAGCAATGACCATGGCCACGACACCGATGTGTACGCGGTGAACAACCGCTATGTGAGCATCGTGCCCACGCAGTTCGACATGACCGCCCACCACGCCATTGCCGAACTGAACACCTGGGACCATGCGCTCGGATAGTCTGTCCCTCGGGGTGGTCTCCGGCCTGCTGGCCCCCGTCATCGGGTTCTTCCTCTACGCGGTGATGTACGTCACCGCCATCCGCCCGCATCTGGACCTGTCCTACTTCATCAACGACCTGTTCATCGGCACCCGCGAGTACAAGGCACCGGTGCTCTCGCTCTCCCTGCTCGCCAACCTGGCCCTCTTTTTCTGGTTCGATCGCAAGGAGATGCCCCTGGCCATGCGCGGGGTCATCATGTCCACCTTCCTCTACGGCTTCATCATCGTGCTGCTCGTCTACGTGCTGTGATCCATGGGGAAGCGCCTCTACATCATTGCCGGTGAAGCAAGCGGTGACCTGCACGGAGGGAACCTGGTGCGGGAGCTGTTCAACGTGAGTAATGAGTATCTAGTGGCGAGTGGCGAGTCTGCCTCCTCCTCCTCTCCACTAGGAGTTTCAGAGGCAGACTCGCCACTCGCCACTCGTCACTCTAAACTTCGGATACGCGCATGGGGAGGCGATCGCATGGCCGCTGCCGGTGCCGAGGTGGTGAAGCACTACCGCGAACTGGCCTTCATGGGCTTCACGCAGGTGGTGATGAACTTGCGTACCATCCTGCGGAACATCGAGACCTGCAAGAAGGACATCGAGGCGTTCAGGCCGGATGCGCTCATCCTCATCGACTATCCCGGCTTCAACCTGCGGATCGCGGAATGGGCGCATGCCAAGGGCATACCCGTATACTACTACATCAGCCCGCAGGTGTGGGCGTGGAAGAAGGGCCGTGTGCACACCATCAAGAAGGTGGTGGACCGCATGTATGTGATCCTGCCCTTCGAGAAGCCGTGGTACGCCAACTACGGCATGGACGTGGACTTCGTGGGCCATCCGCTGTTGGATGCCATTGAGCAGGAGGGGCGTTCCCCACTGACCGCATTGCCCGGTGATGATGGCCGGCCCGTGGTGGCCCTGCTCCCCGGTAGCCGTCGGCAGGAGATCGCGCGGATGCTGCCCCTCATGGTGGCCATCTCCAGGCGCTTTCCGCAGCATCGCTTCGTGCTGGCCGCGGCCCCAGCAGTGCCGGACGAGGTGTATGCGCAAGGCATCGGCGATGCCCCCATCACCGTGGTGAAGGACCGCACCTACGATGTGCTCCGCAGTGCCCGCGCCGCGCTCGTCACCAGCGGCACGGCCACCCTGGAGACCGCGCTCTTCGGCGTACCCGAGGTGGTGTGCTACAGCGGCAGCGCGTTCAACGTATGGATCGCGAAGCGATTGGTCGATATCCGCTTCATCAGCCTCGTCAACCTCATCATGGACCGCGAGGTGGTGCGTGAGCTGATCCAAAGCGACCTCACCGTGGAGAACCTCTCGGCCGAGCTGGATCGCTTGCTGCAGGAGGGGCCCTACCGCTCCCGCATGCAGGGCGACCTGCGTGAACTGCAGCAGCGCCTGGGTGGCCCGGGCGCCTCGGCAAGGGTCGCCAGCGCGGTGTGGAAAAGTCTGCATGCCGGGGCCTGAACCCGCGCCGCACGCGGGTATTTTTGGCCCGCCTGCTCCGGAACCCATGCCGATCCTTCGTTCCCTGTTCGTACTGATGCTCCTGCACAGCCTGTCCGTGCTGGGGCAACAGGACATCACGGTGGACCGGACCATGCGCATCGGTCTGCACCGCGAGCGAACGGTGAAGCAGGTCATCGTGATGCCCGTGAAGGGCAATTGGTGGGTGGTGGTGGACGGCGAACGCAAAGGCGAGGTCACCAGCACCGATGGCCTGCGCATCGCGACCGTGCCCGGTGGTCTTTCCGCGCGTTCGCTCACACTGAACCTTACGGCCAAGCGCAGCATCGAGCTGGTGCCGCGCAACGGTCACGGGTTCTTCCGCCTGCGCCTGCCCGATACCAAACAGGCCGAGCGCACCTATCCCGGTTCGCTGCGCGTGGTGCCGGCAGGCGGCAATTTGTTGCTCGTGAACAGTGTTCCGCTGGAAGCCTACACCGCCGGGGTGGTGCAGGCCGAGGCCGGCAAGGAGCATCACCAGGAGTACTACAAGCTGCAGGCCGTCACCTGCCGCACCTATGCGCTCACCAACCAGCGCAAGCACCAGCCGGAGGGCTTCGAGCTCTGCGATGGCGTGCATTGCCAGGTCTACCACGGCCGCAACCGCAACGACAGCATCCAGATGGCCGTGGATGCCACGCACAGCCTGGTGCTGGTGGATGCCGACATCCGCCTCATCCATGCCACCTTCCACAGCAATTGTGGCGGCGAGACGGTGAACTCCGAGGACCTGTGGGGCAGGAGCCAGACCTACCTGCGCGCCACGGTGGACACGTTCTGCATCGCCGCCCCGCATGCCACCTGGCACAAGAGCATGGGCCGCGGTGAATGGATCGGTTACCTGCAGCGCAAGTACGGCCTGCGTGGCGATGACAGCGCCCAGCTCCATGCCGTGCTCAACTACGAGCCGCAGTGCCGCGACCTCTACCTCAGCAACACCTGGCCCCTGGTGCCGCTGAAGGAGGTGCGTGAGGACCTCAAACTGAAGTCCACCTATTTCTCCGTGCGCACCGAGGGGGAGAAGGTGGTGCTGGAGGGCCGCGGTTTCGGACACGGGGTGGGGCTGTGCCAGGAAGGGGCCATGCGCATGGCGAAGGCGGGGCGCAGCTACACCGATATCCTGCACCATTACTACACCAGCGTCCACTTGGTGGACCTCACCACGCTGGACTTCTTCCGCGATGAGCCCGCAGGCCCCGGCGGTCCTCGTGCGCGCTGACCGCGTTACGCCTCATCCGGCCGCCACCAGGCGAACCGGCGCTTGGGATGCAGCAGGCTGCTGTAGGTGTAGGCACCGATGAGACAGCCGGTGGCGATGCCGGACAGGGAGAACAGCAGGGTGATGACCTGCCCGCCCGTTTCCGCCCCGGACGCCATGCCCGCCACGCTCATGAGCCCGAACGAACCGGGAGCGAGCAGCCAGAAACCCGGCAGAAAGGTGACGATGGCCGGCGGTCCCTTGAAGCGGAACTCGATCACCAAGGCCACGATGGTCATCAGGGCGGCGCCGAAGAAGGCGGTGGAGGCCCCGTGGATGAACAGTCCCGAGAAGGTCTGCCCTGCATAGGCCGCCACGGCGGTGATGAGCATCCATCCGAGCGAGCGGCGCTTGCTGCTCTGGTAGATGTGCAGGCCGGCCACGAAGATCAGGACGCCCAGCCAGGGCCATTCGGGACCGATGCGTTCCGCGTCCGCGATGATGTACCGGTCGCCCTGGTCCTGCGCCAGCTTCAGGCCACCGATGATGCCGAAGGCCAGCAGCACCAGACGCGTGAAGCCGGCGACCATCCGGCTGGCACCGCTCACGATGCTGTTGTAGGCCAATTCCACCACGGAAACGGTGAGCATCATCCCCGGCAGGAAGGTGATCAACGGGGGGATCAGCAGGTTCATGGCAGGCTCGCGCAGGCCCAGCAGGTGGCTGTAGCCCACTGCGGCCGCGAGCAGGAAGGAGACCACCACCGGCAGCACCGTGGACCAGGCCTGCCGTCGGCGGGCCACCACGAGCAGCAGGGCGCAGACAAAGGCCATGGCCGCCGTGGCCAGCAGGCCTGAGAGCGTGGGGCGCAGCATGATCGACACCCCGAGCGTGGTCATCAGGTAGCCGGCCACGAAGCCCACATCGCCATAGTAATGCGGTGTGCGCCACATCGCGTCGATGCGCTCCAGGCCCTCCTGCGGGGAAAGTTCCCCCTTGCGGGCCGACCGTGCGATGGTGAGGACCTCCTCGATCTGGTCGAAGCGCAGCGGTGCCACGCGGTAGGCGCCATGGGCCATGTCCACGCGGTGCTCCTCGCCCGACTCCCATTTGAGGAAGAGGACCGTGGGCAGCACGAAGACCTGGACCTCCGGTTCGCCGTTCACCTTGGCGATCGCGGCCAGGTCGCGTTCCACCAGCGGCACGGCGTTGCCAGCGTTCAGTTCAGCCTGGCCCAGCCGCCCGAGGAAGCGCAGGAGCGCGGCCCGCTTGGTCGATACGGCGCGTGCGTCGTGCTGCATGGGGCGAATGTACCCCGCGATGGCCGCTCCCATGGTGTGGACCGGCCCGGACCGATCAGATCCCATGCAGCGCGCCGGACGGGCGCCGGTTACTTTCGCGGCCATGCCACAGGCCCGCTTCCTCGTCAACGACACGCACGACCGCATCCGCCACGGCCATCCGTGGGTCTTTGCCACGCAGGTGGTGAAGGAGGATGGCGCCTATGAGCCGGGGGATGTGGTGCAGGTGTTCGACACACGGCGGCGCCCGCTGGGGCAGGGGTATGTGAACCCCCGGTCCATGATCCGGGTGCGGATGCTCACCCCGCACCTCGACGAACGCGTGGACCGCAGCTTCATCGAAGGCCGCATCACCGAGGCTTGGGCGTACCGCCAGCGCATGGGCTACCAGGGCAGTTGCCGCGTGGTGTTCAGCGAGGCCGATGGCCTGCCGGGCCTGGTGGTGGACAAGTTCAACGATGTCCTGTCGGTGCAGTTCCTCACGCTGGGCATGGAACGCTGGCGCAAGGTGGTGCTCGATGCGCTCACCACACATGTGCAGCCCGCGGGCATCTACCTGCGCAACGATGTGCCGGTGCGCGAGAAGGAGGGACTTCCGATGGAGAAGGGCTTCGTGGGCAAGGCCTTTCCCACCGACCTGGTGATCGACGAGAACGGGTTGAAG
>CAUJFM010000244.1 GCA_963169595.1 Bacteroidota bacterium
CCCGGGGAGCGCAACCGCTTCTACAACCTGCTCACCGAGATCGGCGAGAACGTGGTGGTGATCCTCAGCACGCACATCGTACAGGACGTGCAGGAGCTATGCTCGCGCATGGCCATCATCAACAAAGGTCGCCTGCTGTACGCTGGTGCCCCCGCCGATGCCCTGAAGGAACTGAACGGCCGGGTGTGGGAGAAGGCCATCGCCAAGAGCGAGCTGGAGGACCACGACCGCCGGTACCTGCTGATCAGCAACAAGCTCGTGGCCGGGCGTCCCATCATCCACGTACTCAGCGATACGCGTCCGGAGGAGGGCTTCGCCCCGGCCGAGCCCAACCTGGAGGATGTCTTCTTCAGCGCCATCCGCACCGCCGACCTACAACCCGCCGCCTGATGCTGTACCGGATCCTCGCCTTCGAGGTGCGCCATGCGCTCAGGCAGCCCATGGTGTACATCTTCCTGCTGCTGCTGGCGCTGATGACCTTCGGGGCCACGGCCACGGAGAACATCGTGATCGGCGGCAGTTCGGGCAACGTGTACCGCAACGCCCCGAACGTGGTCTACAACTTCTACACGATCATGAGCTTCCTCGGGCTGCTCATGGTCACCGCGTTCGTTAATGCCGCCGCCATCCGCGACTTCCACTACCGCACGGCGCAGATCGTCTTCAGCACGCCGGTGACGAAGACGCAGTACCTGATGGGCAAGTTCATCGGCAGCACGCTCATCGCGCTCATCCCCATGCTGGGCATCAGCCTCGGCATCGTGGTGGGCAGCTGGATGCCCTGGCTGGACCCCGTGCGTATCGGGCCGAACCTGCTGGCGCCACACCTGCAGGGCTTCCTGCTCATCGCCGCACCCAACGTGCTCTTCGCTGCGGCCGTGATCTTCGCCGTGGCCACGCTCCTGCGCAGCACCATCGCCAGCTTCGTCACGGCCATCGTCCTCATCGTGGGCTACCTGATCTCGCAGAGCCTGATGAGCGACCTGGACAACGAGCTGATCGGCGCCCTGCTGGACCCCTTCGGCGGCAATGCGGCCGACAAGGTGACCAAGTACTGGACCGTGAGCGATAAGAACACGCTGCTGCTGCCCATGAACGGCGTGCTGCTGTGGAACCGACTGCTGTGGATCGCCATCTCCATCGGTGTGTTCCTCTTCGGCTACTGGCGCTTCAGCTTCCACGAGCGCAAGCAGAAGGCCGGCACCGTTGCCGTTGAACAGGAAGGCCTGGTAACGAAGGCCACCGTGCTGCCCAAGGCCGTTCGCAGCTACGGTGCATCAGCCCGCTGGCGCCAATTCCTGCGGCAGGTACGCAGCGACCTGCGCGCCGTGGTCACCGGACCGGTCTTCATCATCGTGATGCTGCTCGGTGTGATCCAGCTGTTCACCTCGCTCAGCGTGGTAACCGAGATGTACGACAACGTGACCTATCCGGTCACCTACAACGTCATCGACCTCATCGAGGGCAACCTCTTCCTCTACGTCATCATCATCGTCACCTTCTACAGCGGCGTACTCGTGTGGCGCGAACGCGATGCCGGCATGCAGGACATCCATGATGCGCTGCCCCTGCCCACCGGCCTGGGCCTGCTGGCGAAGTTCACCACCATGCTGGTGCTCCTCACCATCGTGATGCTGCTGAGCACGGCTGCCGGCATGATCACGCAGCTGCTGAACGGATGGACCGACCTGCAGCCCTCGGTCTACCTGTTCTACCTCATCGGGCCTGCGCTCGTCAGCTTCGGGTTCCTCACCATGCTCGCCCTCTGCGTGCATACCCTGGTGAACAACAAGTACCTCGGCTTCTTCGTGTTCATCCTCCTCGTCACGCTGAACATCTTCCTCTGGAACGGCATCGACGTATCGAGCAACCTGGTGATCATGGGCGGCTCACCCGGCATCCGCTATTCGGACATGGCGGGCTATGGCCCCACTATACCGGGGTGGATCTTCTTCAAGACCTATTGGTGGGTGTTCGGCCTGCTCCTGCTGTTCGTGGCCTTCCTCTTCACCGTGCGCGGCCGGGAGGAAGGCGCTCGCTGGCGGTTCAGCACGGCCGGTGTGCGCTTCAGTGCCAGCAAGGCCATCGCCCTGCCGCTGGTCATGCTGTGGGTCTTGCTCGGTGCCTGGGGCTACTACAACACCAAGTTGCTCAACACCTACACCACCGCCGATGTGCAGGAGGACGAGGCCGAGCGCTACGAGCGCACCTTCAAGAAGTACGAAGGCATCCCCCAGCCGCACTACCAGGACATCACCTTCACCATCGAACTGTGGCCGAGCGAGCGCCGCCTGAACTACGAAGCGGACGTCATCACCCGCAACGTGTACGATGTGGCCATCGACTCGGTGCACTTCATCCTGCCCGATGATGAGCGCATCACGTTGGAGATCCCCGGCGCCGAGCGCGTGCTGCATGATGAGAAGCTCGACTACCTGATCTACCGCTTGGCGCGACCGCTGCAACCGGGCGAGGAACTACGTTTCACCGTGAAGGGCGGCTATGCGGAGAAGGGCTTCGAGAACGAGGTCTCCTTCATCCAGCTGGTGGAGAACGGCACCTTCTTCAACAACATGGACCTGCTGCCGCACATCGGCTACTCGTCGGATGGCGAGCTGGGCGACCGCAACGAACGCCGCAAGCGCGGGCTGCCGGAGAAGGAACGCATGCCGCGCCTCACGGAAGATCCCGCACAGCGCCGCCACACCTATCTGTTCCCCTACAGCGATTGGGTGAACGTGCGCACCACCATCAGCACAGAGGCCGACCAGGTGGCCGTGGCGCCCGGCTCCCTGCGCAAGGAGTGGACCGCCGGCGGCCGACGCTACTTCCAGTACGAGTTGGACCACCCCAGCATGAACTTCTACAGCTTCTTGAGCGCCCGCTACGCCGTGGAACGCGAGCGTTGGGAACCACCCGGTGGCGGACAACCTGTGGACGTGGAGGTGTACTACGACCCTGCCCACGCGGTGAACGTTCCGCGCATGGTGAACAGCATGAAGAAGGCGCTGGACTATTACACCACCCACTTTGGTCCGTACCGTCACCGGCAGGTGCGCATCGTGGAGTTCCCGCGCTACTTCACCTTCGCGCAGGCCTTCCCCGGCACCATGCCCTACAGCGAGGCCATCGGCTTCATCACCGACCTCACCGCGCAGGAGGACATCGACATGGTGTTCTATGTGGTGGCGCACGAGATGGGGCACCAGTGGTGGGCCCACCAGGTGATCGGCGCCGATATGCAGGGCTCCACCCTGCTCAGCGAGAGCATGAGCCAGTACAGCGCATTGATGGTGATGGAAAAGGAGTACGGCCCGGACCACATGCGCAAGTTCCTCAAGCTGGAGAGCGACAAGTACCAGCGCGCCCGGGGCTTCGAGAGCCAACGCGAACTGCCCCTGCTGGAGGTGGAGAACCAAGGCTACGTGCACTACAACAAGGGCAGCGTGGTGCTCTACTCCATGCGCAGCTTCCTTGGCGAGGACACGCTCAACAAGGCGTTCAAGGCGTTGGTGGATTCCTTCGCCTACCGCCCGTCGCCCTACCCCACCGCGCTGGACCTGTACCGCGAGCTGGACCGCGTGACGCCCGACAGCCTCACCTACCTGCTGGAGGACCACTTCAAGACCATCACGCTTTACAACAACCGACTGGTGTCAGCCACAGCCCAGCAGCAGGCCGACAGCAGCTACCGCGTCACCATCACGCTACACGCTGAGAAGAACCATGCTGACACGCTGGGCCGCGAGACCCCTGTGCCCATGAACGACTGGATCGATGTGGGGCTGCTAGCCGAACCCGGCGAGGACGAGGACGAAGGCGCCATCCTCGTGCAGCAACGCGTCCGGCTCAGGACCGGTGAGAACACGGTAACGCTCGTCAGCCGCACGAAGCCCGTTCGTGCCTCCATCGATCCCATGCACCTCTTCTTCGACCGGGTGCCGGACGACAACGTGAAGAAGGTGGAGTGAGGACCGGAGGATCGGGCGATCAGATAATGAGGTGAACCGCTTCTACAGGAAAAGGTCAATACGGGTTGCATAACGGAGATCCAGAGCGGTTAACTTCAAACCATGCGACCCTTGCCTTCCATTCCTGGCTTGCTGCTCGGTGCAATTCTCACCGTGGTATCCACCGCTGGTGTACAAGCTCAAGACCCGACCCTGAGCATCGCCTTTTCCGAACTGTTCGCCTTCGAGGTGATCGAAGAAGAGGGGAGCACCTACATCAACACCGGTCCGGATAGTCTACCGCCCGACCCTTCCCTTCATGGCCGTTGCACTGCGCTCTGGCCATATCATCTGTATCTCTACAGCATCTTCTCCGAGACATACGCCCACGGCCAGGAGTTCC
>CAUJFM010000245.1 GCA_963169595.1 Bacteroidota bacterium
ACACATGGTACAGCAAGCTGACCCCGCGGACCGAGATGGCCAACATGCCGCGCATCACAGGCGAGGTGAAGAGCATGCTCGATCCGTCGGTGGCGCCTCCCGAACCGGCTGCTCCCCGCACCGTGGCCGGTGTGGAGGTGCCCGAGCGTTTCGGGGCGAAGGATGTGTTCGATCTGAGCTGGAAGAGCCTGATGGACGCCTACAGTTGCACCGAGTGTGGACGTTGCACCAGCGAGTGCCCAGCCAACCTCACCGGCAAGCTGCTCAGTCCGCGCAAGATCATGATGGACACCCGCGACCGCCTTGAGGAGGTGGGCCGCGTGATCGATGCCAAGGGGAAGTGGGAGGATGATGGCAGGGACCTGCACACGCGCATCAGTGAGGAGGAGCTGTGGGCCTGCACCACCTGCAACGCCTGCACCCAGGCCTGCCCGGTGAACATCGATCCGGTGCACATCATCATGGAGATGCGCCGCTACAAGGTGATGGAGGAGAGCAGCACGCGCGCCGCCCTCACCGGCATGTTCAACAATGTGGAGAACAATGGCGCACCGTGGGCCTTCGGTCCCGATCAGCGCATGAAATGGACGGAATCGTGATGAACACCCAGGTACACGTTCCCACCATGGCCGAGTTCGCCGCCAGCGGCGAGGTGCCTGAAGTGTTGTTCTGGGTCGGCTGCGCCGGCAGCTTCGACGACCGGGCCCGCAAGATCACCAAGGCCTTTGTCCGCATCCTGAACGCGGCCCGGGTGAAGTTCGCGGTGCTGGGGCAGGAGGAGACCTGCACGGGCGATCCCGCACGACGGGCGGGGAACGAGTTCCTGTTCCAGATGCAGGCCCTGCAGAACGTCACCGTGCTGAACGGCTACGGGGTGAAGCGGATCGTTACCGCCTGTCCGCACTGCTTCAACACGCTGAAGAACGAGTACCCCGCGCTGGGTGGGCAGTACGAGGTGCTGCACCATACGCAGTTCATCAACGCCCTGTTGAAGGAGGGCCGCATCAAGGTGGAGGGTGGCGACTTCAAGGGCAAGCGCATCACCTTCCACGATCCCTGCTACCTGGGCCGCGGCAACAACGAGTACGAGGCCCCGCGCGAGGTGCTGTTGAAGCTCGATGCCGCCCTGGTGGAGATGAAGCGCAGCCGGCAGAACGGCCTTTGCTGCGGCGCCGGTGGTGCCCAGATGTTCAAGGAAGCCGAACCCGGCACCCGTGAAGTGAACCATGAGCGGGGCGAGGAGGCCTTGGCCACGGCCCCGCAGATCATCGCAGCGGGCTGTCCCTTCTGCAACACCATGCTCACCGACGGCGTGAAGCACTTCAACAAGGAGGGCGAGGTGGTGGTGAAGGATGTGGCGGAGCTGATCGCGGAGGCGGGGGAGCTGTAGAGATGTAGTCTTTCGAACATATTTCAGCCCGCCGCAAATTTGGTTGTCTGTGATACGAACATCTGGTACGGCAACAAGACGTTGTTGACTGGAGCCAACGGCACGCGCTACATCGGAACATTCATCAACGTCTTCGAGTTAGCACAAACACAGAGGTGGAAGGCGAAGCAGGGGGCAGTGCGCTCAGCAGCAGTGGCTTTGCTCCGCGATTCGGTCGAATTGCGCATGGACAACCCCTTCGCACGCATTGCGGGATTGTCCGGATTGTTCTTTGAAGACGCGGACGACTATTCGGCGGAGGACCGCATTCAGTTCTTACGCCAAATAGTTCTCGGGGCGAGTTTTACATCAGGAGGACTCGACCTCTTAGTCGCGAAAACCAAGGACCGCAGAGATGTATTGGTGGCTCTCACTAAGGAGATGAACACGTTGATTCAGACCATGAGAGACATGAGGGCAAAACTGCAGGTCTCCTCGAATCGAGTTGACCTGGATGTCATCAAAATTCTGCTCGCGCTTCGCTTTAGCCAATGGGCGCATCAGGCCGTCAATCCGGAGAGTATCAGGTGGACGGAGATTGAATTGTTCCTCCACTCGCTACATCAATTCATTTTTGGAAGATTGGCCAAGCACACTGCAGCGCAAAACGACGTGTGCGACCTGCTGAATCTCTTGTACGTCAAGCCCGGCGAGAAGTACTGGACCCTAGAGAAATACTGGAACGAGGTAATAGCTGAGGCGGGCATGAGCCATTACCTCTTCCAGCAGCCCAAGTGCTGAAGGCGTCTCTGCGGCCCAAGCAGCGGCGTCACCGCCGCCGCCCGCTGCTGGTCGCACCCTTGGCTCACTATGCCGGGTTCTTTTCCCCAGCAGGGTCTTCCGCAGGGGACCCTACTGCCCCCGCACCGCCCAACGAAAAAGCCCCGGCGCTAGGTCCGGGGCTTGTCCGTGAGGGAAAGTTGGATCACCGCCCCAACAACACCTTCACCGCCTCCTCCAACTGCTGATCGCGGCCCGTGCTCACTGCGCCAGGGTCCAGCGGCTGCAGCACGTCCGGGTCCAACTGCTGGTTCTCCAGGTAGTTCCCATCGTTGTCGATCATGCCCACCTGCGGGATGCCGAACCACATGCCGTTCTGCAGGCGCTCCCACCACACGGCGGTGCCGGTGCCGGCCACGGGCATGCCCACCAGCTTGCCGATGCCCAGCGCCCGGTAGGTCACCGGGAACATGTGGGCATCGCTGTAGTTGCCCTCGCTCATCACCACCACGCTCGGCTTCTGCCATTTGAACTGGGGCTCGTTGCCCAGCTTCTGTCCGCGGGGCTCCATGCGCATGTAGGTCCTGCCGTTCAGGAAGGTGGCCAGGTCGTCGTGCAGCCAGCCACCACCGTTGAAGCGGGTATCCACCACCAGCCCCTTGCGGTCGTGGTAGCGGCCCAGCGCCTCCTCGTACACCACGCGGAAGCTGCCGTCGTTCATGCCTTCCACATGTACATAGCCGAGCTGTCCTTTGCTCAGGCTGTCCACCAGGTGGCGGCAGCGCTCCACCCAACGGGTGTAGAGCATGTCCATCTCCTCATCGATGCCCACGGGCTTCACGGTCTCTTCCCACCGTGTGTTGGCCGCTGGGTCGTGGAAGGCCAGCAGTGTGGGCTTGCCCGCCTTGCGGTTCAGCAGGCGGTAGGGGTCCATGTCCGCGGTGATCGCCTCGCCATCGATCCTCTCCAGCACCACGCCGGCCTTCACCTTGGTGCCATCCTTGAACACGGTGTTGCGAGGCAGCACCTCCGCCACCTTCAGGCCGGGCCCTTCCGAATAGCTGAACAGCAGGCCCAGTGCGGCCGTGCGGTCGCCGCTGGGGTCGTTGAAGCGGTAGCCGCTCCCGGTGTGGCTGGCGTTCAGTTCACCAAGCAGCTCGCTGAGCAGTTCGCTCATGTCGAAGTTGTTGTTGATGCCGGGCACGAAGCGCTGGTACTCGGCCTTCAGGGCATCCCAGTCCACACCGTGCAGGTCGGTGCGGTAGAACTTCTTCTTCACCTGACGCCACACGTGCTCGAAGAGGTAGGCGCGCTCCGCGTTCTCGTTGAGCGTCATCTCCCCGTTCACCCCCACGCCCTTCATCTCGCTCTTGTCGATGTCGTAGCGCGAGATGCTGCCGTTGTTGATGAAGTAGAGGTTCTTGCCGTCCTTGTCCAGCACCAGGTCGCCGGCCATGCCCGAGCCCATCTTGTTGATGATCTTGGCCTCACGGGTGCGCAGCTCGATCTGCCAAAGGTCGTAGCCTTTCTCGAAGGGGGTGAGGTAGAAGAGCTTCTCCCCGTCCTTGCTCAGCACGGCCGCGCTCAGGAAGCTGCTGTTGGGGGTGAGGCGCACCTTGCGGTCCCACAGGCCGTCCATGTCGATGCGAACGGGCTTCACCTCGTCCTTCTTCTCTTCTTCCTTCTTCCCCTTGTCCTTCCCTTTCTTGTCGTCCTTTTCGCCTTCGCCCTCCTTCTTGTCGGCAACTTCCTTGTTCAGCTCGGCGTCCTCCTTGCTGAGCTTGTACTTGTCGAAGGCCTCCCGGGTCAGGAAGATGGCGTAGACGTCGCTCTGAGCCCCCCAGCTGGCGTGGTTCTTCATGCCGTCGCGGCTGCTGAACCAGGTGATCACCGAGCCGTCCTTGTTCCATTCGGGGTGATAGCCGCCGTAGCCGCTGCGCGTGATGTTGATCGGTGCGCTCTTGCCATCGGCGTTCACGATGCCCACCTGGTCGATCCATTGGTCGGGGTTGAGGAACTGCACCACGAACCACTTGCTGTCCGGGCTCCACTGGTACCACTGGTCGCCATCCGCATAGCTGTAGTTCCGCTCGGCAGGCAGCACGGTGCGCGTCTGCTTGCTGGCCACGTTGAGCACCTTCAGGGCCGTCCGCTCCTCCAGGTAGGCCACCTCCTTGCCGTCCGGGCTGAAGGCGGGTTGGAACTCCTCGGCGGGGGTGGTCAGCAGGGCCTCCTCCTTCAGCAGGGTGGAGTTGAAGAAGTACTTCTCTTCGGGGCGCACCAGTTCGGTGGTGTACAGGTCCCAGCTGCCGTTGCGCTCGGTGGCATAGAGCAGCTTGCGGCCATCGGGGTGCCAGCTCACGCTGCGCTCCTGTTCCGGCGTGTTCGTGATGCGGCGGGTGGTGCCTTCCAGGCTGGCCACGAGGACCTCGCCGCGGTGGATGAAGGCGACCTCCTTGCCATTGGGCGAGGGCACCACCTGGTCCACATCGCCGTTCACCTTCATGGTGCGCTCGGGGTTATAGCGGCCGTCGGTGCGCAGGTTGATGACCACTTCCCGTGGTGTTCCACCATCGGTCATCGTGTGGATGCCGCCACGGAAATTGAAGCAGAGCACACCTGTATTGCTCAGGCTCAGCGATCGAATGGGGTGGTCCTTGAGGAAGCTCACCTGGGTGCTGGTGCCGCCCGACCTGGACATCTTGTGGATGTTGAAACTGCCCTTCTCTTCGCTGAGGTAGTAGATGGTGGAACCATCCCGGCTGAACACCGGGTCGCGGTCCTCGCCAGCAAAGGCGGTGAGGCGGGTGTAGTTCTTCGTCCGCGGGTCGAAGGTCCAGATGTCGCGGGTGACGCTGCTGGTGTGGTGCTTGCGATAGGGGTCCTCGTAGCCTTTGCGGTCCTGGTAGACGATCAGCGAACCATCCGCGTTGTAGCGGGCCTGCTGCATGGGGATGGTGCTCACCAGTTCCGGGCGGCCACCCTTGACCGGCACGCGGTACAGCTCGCCCAGCCCGCCCACCGGGAAGAGCTGGTTGTGCGGGTCGTCCTGGCGGTTGCCGTAGAAGAGGATGTGTTGGCCGTCCGGCGAGAAGCCGCTGGGCACTTCGGCCTGGCTGTGGAAGGTGAGCCGGGTGGCCGGTCCGCCCTGCGCGGGCATCACGAACACATCGTTGTTGCCGTGGCGGGTGCTGGCGAAGGCGATCAGCTTTCCGTCCGGGCTCCAGACAGGGCTGTGGTCATAGGCCTCGTTCACGGTGAGCAGCGCGGCATCGCCTCCGCTTACCGGCACGAGCCACAGGTCGCCCTGGTGGCAGAACACGATGGTGCTGCCGTCCGGGGAGATGGCGGGCTGACGCAACCAGCGATCGGCCTGCTGGGCCTGGACCTGCAGCAGGGGCAGCGCGAGGAGGGGGAGGAGATGGCGTAGGCTCATGTCCACGAAGTAAGCGGATCGTCATTTCATTCGGTGGCAGGACGGAACGTTCCGTCATCATTCCGCCGGATCACCAACTTTGTACCATGCAGACACAGCACGCCGACCGTACCCTGGAAAGCATGCCGGCCCACGCTCGCACCTGGATCTACAAGGCTCCTCGTCAGCTCGGACAGGCCGAACAGCGCCTCATCCGCGAACGCGGAGCGGAGTTCACATCCAGCTGGGCGGCCCATGGAAGCCCCCTCGATGCCTGCGTGGACGTGCTCCATGACCGCTTCGTGGTGATCGCGGTGGACGAGGAGCAGGCCATGGCCAGCGGATGCAGCATCGACAAGAGCGTGGGCTTCATCAAGCGCCTGGAGCACGACCTCAAACTGATGCTCACGGACCGCATGGTGGTGGTCTACGAGGATGCCGATGGCCATGTGCGGAGCTGCCGCCTGCAGGAACTGCCCGAACTGGTGAAGGCGGGCTCCATCACAGGCGACACCATCGTGTTCGATGACCTGGTCTCCACCGTGGCCGACCTGCGCGACCGCTTCCGGGTGCCGTTGCGCGTCAGTTGGATGGAGCGCTTCCTTTAATGCGCCCACGTGGCCCTGACCGCCGACGCATCGAAGAATACTGGGTGGCTGGGGCCGTTCTGCGGATTGCGGACCACATAGATGCCCGGCCTCACCTGCCGCTGCCACAGCCGGTCGAAGGTGCGCGGTGCATAGGCATCGGGGATCAGGATGCTGTCAGACAGTGCGCTCCATCCGGAGATCCCCTCCGTACGGTCGTGGTTCGCCAGCGTGTAGAGCATGGTGGTTGTCGTCACGTGCAGTAGCAGAGGCCGGTCCTCCCGCCGCCCGATGCGAGCGAAGTGAAGCCCTGCGAGGCGCTGTACATCCATCACCGTGCGGTAATCCCGGTCGCTCCAGAGCCGGGTAGCCTGTCCTTCGTAAACGCCCGTTGGGGCCGGGGTGAGGGCTGTAGGTGCCCCTTCATCCATGGGGACGAGCAGTTCGGGCGTCCGTGGCCGCAGCATCCACCAACCGACCACGGCTGCGGCCAACACCAGGAGGATCTTGAAAACTCGACGGCCGTCCATGTTGGTAGTTCGGATGCGAAGGGCAAATTAGTGGACCAAAGGACCATTTATGCGGACCGAGGCCGATCGTTGGTTGGGCGCCCTGTTCCACGGCTGGGTGGAAGTGCTCACGCTCTTGCTCATGCTCTCCGTCGTGCTCGCCCTCATCGGCTGGGCATGGAACCGCGGCTTCCGTCCCGCCGACCGCGGGCCTCTGGTGCCGGCCACGCTGCTGATCCCGGCCTTCGGACTGGTGCTTTTGTTGCGCCAGGTGGAGGGGGATGCCTCGGCCTGGGTCATCGCTGGTGGCCTGGTGGTCGGTGGCCTGCTATCCCGGGGGCTTGAGCCCCGCAGCTTGATCCTGCCTGTTCTGCTCATTGCGGCCTTGCTCGGCACCGGCCTTGTGCTCAGTGCGCTGCTTCTGGCCACCGTGGTCGTGTTGGTCCTCCTCCTCAGCCCACGGTCACGATGAGCGCACGGACCAGGCGCGGAGCGATGGTGCCGGTGGTGCTGGCCGGTCTGGCCCTGGTCTCGCTGATCGTGTTCGCCGCCCTGCTCGGCCCGCAGCGTGCCGCGCACATCGCCGCCGCCGCCGTCCTGTCCACCACGGTGGATGGCTTGGTGCTGGAACCGCAGCCCCATCGCATCCCTATCCTTGAACTAACCGTGGACCAAGCCCGGCTGGACAGCCTGGAGGCCGATCTGCCGTGGAGCGGCGGGCGCAACATCCCGGCCATCCTGCACCACCATGGCGCTGAGCACAAGGTGCGCTTCCGCTACCGAGGTGTCTATGCCACCTCCCACTTCCTCGGTGGAAAGCGGTCGTTCCGCCTGTCGATGAAGCGCAGCAATCCATTTGCGCCGTACCGCAAGGTCAACGTGATCAACCCCAAGGCCTTCAACCTGGTGAACGACCACATGGCGGCGTGGCTGGCGGGCAGCATGGGTGTACCGGTACCGTGGAACGAAATGGTCTTCGTGCGCCTCAACAACAGGGATATCGGCGTGATGGAGCTCTTCGAGCAGGTGGATGGCGACTTCGAGATGAACCGCCACTTGGTGTCGCACGAGGTGCCCGTGTACAAGGGCGACTATCCGCCGGTCACCGGCCGCGAGCTCACCAAGGGCCGGAACCTGTGGCAGGATGCCGCTCACTGGGAGTATGCCTCGGATGCCGACAGCAGCCTGGCCCACCAGCGGCTCAAGGCCTTGGTCGATGCCCTGCGGCCCGATGACCGTCCCTTGGAGGCACGCCGGGACACGCTGGCGCAGCTTGTGGACGTGGAGGCCTTCCTGCGTTATCAGGCGGCGGTCCTGATGCTCAACACGAAGCACATCGACCAGTACCACAATCAATGGCTGGTGCTCGATCCGCGCACAGACCGCTTCTATCCCGTGCTCTGGGATGCGCTGCTGCTCTTCGCCCAGCCCGGCGATCCGCTCTACTACGTGCATGATGCGCTAGCCTATTGGATGCTGCAGGTGCCCGAATGGCGCCTCCAACGCGACCGCTATGTGTGGCAGGCGCTTCAGGAGGTGCATCTGAACGGCGGGTTCAATGCCGAGCTGGACCGTGTGCTGGAGCGCATCCGCCCGTCCGTGCTCGCCGATCGCAACAAGTTCGGTAACGTCACCCTCGAGCCCGAGGACGTGCATCGTTTCTCGTTGGCCCATGTGGTCTCGTCCATCGCGGGACTGCGCACCGGCACCCAGCAGTGGTGGGAGCGCACCCGGCAACGTCTATCCGCGAACGAGGTGGAAGTATTGCGAGGGGACAGTCTGCAGTTGCGTTCCAGGTCTGAGGCGGCGCTTCGCTTGTCTTGGCCGATCAGTGGGGAAGGGCCGGTCATCGTGCGCGTGGATGGCCGCGAGGTGGAGGCCGAGGTGCGTGGCGCGGAGGCGTCCATCGTCCTGCACCGCACGCTGGTCACCCCGGATGGAAAGCCCGGCCATCCCTATGCCGATCGTCGCTGGTTCAATGTGGCGCCGCTGATCAGTTGGGTGAGCTTTTTTCAAGGGACCCCACCGGGTCTGCGGATCACCAATGCCGTCACCGATGAGGAGGTCCGCTAAGCGCAGTACGCCGCGGCTAGGCGCGTGGCTCATCGGGATGCTGGTCCCGGTGGCCCTGCTCGTGCTGCTGTTCTCGGTGGCGGACCATCGCCTG
>CAUJFM010000246.1 GCA_963169595.1 Bacteroidota bacterium
GATCAGGATGGGGAAGGAGAGGCGTGTGAGGCCTTTGTCGGGTGCGTGGGTGGACACCGTTGAAGGTTTGGGCAAAGCTTCCCCGTGCAACGAGGATGCTTTATCCGTTACCTCCCGTGAAGCGCTACGGTGATCACCGTAATTGCGGCCTGGCCGCGTGTCCTAGAGCGTGAACTGCACGCCCAGATCGAGCGTCATGCTGTACACCCGGCCCGAAACGGGCGCGTCGATCAGCTTCAGTGCCCCGTACCGGAAGGTGGGGCGCAACGACCAATTCCAGCGGCCACCAGGATGCATGGATACCCCGGTGCTGAAGTAGGGGATGAGATTGAACGCTGCGTAGTCCTCCAAAGGCTCGAAGCGCTCGCGCTCCACCCGGCCATCCGCGTAGGTGCTCACCGTTAAGTCTTGGGCGGCCAGTAAAAAAGCCGGTGCTACACCCAACGAGGACGAGGACCGCCACCGCCCCTGGCCCAGCTCCATCACCACACCGATGGGGACCTCCAGGTAGTGGAAACGGTCCACGAACCGCCAACTTTCAGGAGGCACGTCCCCGGTATTGTAGATAAAGCCGCGCCGCGGATCGATCGGGTCACCAAAGGTGAGGTCGCTCAGGTCCACTGAATGGGCGTAGCCGAACCGGGCATAGGCCACACCGGCCTCCAGGCTGAACCGGTCCGAAAGTCGGTACGCAACGTGAAAGCCTCCTCCAATGGCCAGGTCCGGATGTTCCCGGTCGTCCCTGATCGCAATGATCCGATCGGCCAGCTCCGAACCGGCGGTGTTGATCAGGGTGCGATAGGCCCCGCCGGACCCGATGGAGGCTCCGATGCTCCAGCGTGCAACGGGCACGGCGTCCTGTGCATGGACGGTTCCCAGCAGGCAGAGGCTGACAGCGGGAAGGAGGGCGCTGATGGTGCGGTCCATGATGGTCAGTAGGTCTTCATGGAACGGAGGAACGCGCTGTTGTCGTACGCGGGCTCACTTCCCGATACAGAACCGCTGGAAGATACTGCCGAGCAGGTCGTCGGTGGAAATGCGCCCGGTGATCTCGCCCAGGTGGTGCTGCGCGCGCCGCAGGTCGATGGACAGCAGCTCGCCGCTGATGCCCAGGTCGATGGCCTTGCGCGCTTCCTGCAGGGAGGCCTTCGCCTTGCGCAGCGCATCCACATGGCGGGCATTGGTCACCACGATGTCGCCCTGGCCGCTGCGCAATCCCTGCACATGGCTCAGGAAGGCCTGTTGCAGTACATCCATTCCTGCACCGGTGCGGGCCGAGATGGACAGCATGGAGGCGCTGGGGCGTGCCTCGGGTACATCGCACTTGTTCAGCACGGGCAGGATCAGGGGCCCATCGCCGATGCGTCGGCGCAGCATGGAGGCCTCCGTGCGCAAGGCCCCCTCGGACATCACGGAGGCATCGGCCAGCAGCACCACGATGCTGGCTTCCGCCGCCTTCTTGTAGCTGCGTTCGATGCCGAGCTTCTCCACGGTATCGTCCGTGCGGCGGATGCCCGCGGTGTCGATGAAGCGGAAGAGCACCCCGTCGATGGTCATGGTCTCTTCCACCGTGTCGCGTGTGGTGCCGGGGATATCGCTCACAATGGCGCGATCGTCCTTGAGCAGGGCGTTCAGCAGGGTGCTCTTGCCACTGTTGGGCGCCCCCACGATGGCCACCGGGATGCCCTGGCGGATGGCGTTCCCATAGCGGAAGCTGTCGATCAGCTCGGTGCAGAGGTCGGTGATGCGTTCCAGCAGGGCCTGCAGCTCCACGCGCTGCGCGAACTGCACATCCTCCTCGCCAAAGTCGAGCTCCAGTTCGATCAGGGCGGCGAAATCGATCAGTTGTTGACGAAGGTCCTCGATGCGGGCCCCGAAGCCCCCCCGCAGCTGTTGCATGGCCAGACGGTGCTGCGCGGCGCTCTGGCTGGCGATGAGGTCGGCCACGGCCTCGGCCTGGCTCAGGTCCATCTTCCGGTTCAGGAAGGCCCGTTGGGTGAACTCACCCGGCTTGGCCAGGCGCGCCCCGGCATCCAGCATGGCGTGCAGAACGCGTTGCTGGATGTAGGGGGAACCATGCACGGAGACCTCCACCACATCCTCACCGGTGTAGCTATTGGGCCCCTTGAACCAGGTGAGCACGGCCTCATCGATGGCGCTGTCGATATCCACCACCGGCAGGAAGTAGGCCTTCCGTGGCAAGGGCTCCAAGGGCAGGGTGGGAGCGATCCGCCCAGCCATCTCCAAGGCCTTTGCGCCGCTGAGCCGCAGCACGGCGATGGCCCCCGTGCCCGGTGGGGTGGACAGTGCGGCGATGGTATCCCGTTCGTACATCAGGGCGGTAAAGATCCGGAACTTTGTACTGTTCCCCCTAACCCCCTCCGCCATGCCCAGCACTGCCAAGCTCGCCTACGATCGGCTGACCTATCCCAAGGTGGTGGTGGTGGGCGGTGGCTTCGCCGGACTGGAGGTGGTGCGTGGCCTGTCCGGCAAGCCCTACAAGGTGCTGTTGCTGGACAAGCAGAACCACCACTGCTTCCAACCCTTGCTCTATCAAGTGGCCACGGCCAGTCTGGGCGCCGACAGCATCGCGCATCCGTTCCGGCGCACGGTGGGCCCCATGCCCAACGTGGCCTACCGCATGGCCCAGGTGCAGCGGGTCGACCCGGAGCGCAAGCAGGTGTGGACGAACATCGGCGCCTTCGACTACGACATCCTCATCCTGGCCCTGGGCAGCACCACCAACTTCTTCGGCAACGTGGCCATGGAACACCATGCCATGCAACTGAAGACCATCAGCCAGGCACTCGACATTCGCAGCGACTTCCTGCAGGAGTTCGAGGCGGCGATCGCGCTGAATGATGAGACCGCCATGCGCCGCCGTCTCAACTTCGTTATTGTCGGTGCCGGCCCAACGGGCGTGGAGCTGGCAGGGTCCTTGGCCGAGATCCGACGCACGGTGCTGAAGCGCGAGTACCGCGAGATGGACAGCGAACTGATGCGCATCGTGCTCATCGACGGCAACGACCGGGTGCTGCGGAACTTCAGTGAAAAGGCCAGCGCCAATGCCCAGCGCTACTTGGAGGAACTGGGGGTGGAACTGCGTTTGAACGTGCAGGTGACGGGCGGCAATGAGGACCGCATCGACCTGAGCGACGGGAGCATCGTGGAAACCACTACGGTGATCTGGGCGGCCGGGGTGAAGGGGGTGACCATACCCGGCCTGGAGGCCTCGCTGAACGAACGGGCCGTGCGCTACACGGTGGACCGCACCAATGCCCTGGTCGGCAACCCCGACATCTTCGTGATCGGCGACTGCGCTCTGATGAGCGACGATCCGGGCTGGCCCAAAGGACATCCGCAGGTGGCGACCGTGGCCATCCAGCAGGGGCGGCACCTGGTGCGGAACCTGATCCGGCGGGCGAAGGGTGAAGCGGGACTGCCCTTCACCTACCACCACAAGGGCAGCATGGCCGTGATCGGCCGTCGGCGTGCCGTAGTGGATCTTGGTCAGCGCAGCTTCGGCGGCACCCTGGCCTGGTTGCTCTGGATGTTCGTGCACGTGGTGCAGCTCGTCAGCTTCCGCAACCGCATCATGGTGCTGGTCAACTGGGCCTGGAAGTACATCAGCTGGAAGAACACCATCCGCCTGATCATCCGGCCCTACGTCCGCAAGACCTCCGTGGCGGCCGCCGAAGTGGCCTGAACGGCCGCTGGTACGAACGGTGCGGCCAGCCGCGGTCGCGTGGGGCTACATTCGCAGACTTTTCCCATGGACCGCAGGCTGCTCATCCTCTTCCTCACCATCTTCATCGACCTGGTGGGCTTCGGGATCTTCGTTCCGGTGGTGCCCATCTATGCCCGCGAGCTCAACGCCAGCGAGGCCTTGGTGGGGGATACGGGCGCGCTGTTCAGCCTGATGATGTTCATCTTCACGCCGTTCTGGGGCACGCTCAGCGACCGCTTCGGGCGGCGGCCTGTGATCCTGATCGCCGTGGGGCTTTCCGCCATCAGCTATGTGCTGTTCGCCCATGCCACCACCATCACCATGCTCATCATCAGCCGGATGCTGACGGGCGTGGGATCGGGCAACATCACCGCGGCACAGGCCTACATCACGGACATCACCCCGCCGGACCAACGGGCCAAGTCGCTGGGCTTGATCGGCGCGGCCTTCGGACTGGGCTTCATCTTCGGTCCGCCGCTGGGCAGCCTCATCTTCGACCGGCTCGGGGTGGAATGGGTGGGCTATGTGGCCGCGCTCATGTGCGTGGCCAACCTGGTGGCCGTGTGGCTCTTCCTGCCCGAATCGCTGCAGGAGAAGGTCACCCACCGCAAGATCCGCATCAAGCCGGTGACCAGTGCCATCAAGGCCCTGCGTGAACCCCGGTTCCGCGACCTGTTCATCATCAGCTTCATCTACATCACCGCCTTCAGCATGATGCAGATGACCATCGCCATGCTCTGGTACGATGACTATGGCCTGGACAAGCGACAGATCGGGTACATGTTCGCCATCGTGGGCCTGGGGTCCGCCATCGTGCAGGGCACCATGGTGGGTTGGCTGCAGCGCACCTTCGGGGAGCGCAACCTCATGATCTACGGCGCGCTCATGGTGGCCGTGGGCCTGGGCATGTTCGCCTTCATCCCAAAGGACCTCTTCCTGCCGCTGAGCATCGTGTCCATCGCCCTGCTCTCCCTGGGCAACGGCAGCCTCAGCCCCACCTTGTTGTCCCAGCTGAGCCGCAACGCGGAGCAGCAGGAGCAGGGGGAGGTGCTGGGCATGAACCAGAGCTTCGGCTCGCTCGCCCGGATCGCGGGGCCTGCCCTGGGAGGCCGGCTTTACGAACTGGGGCACGGGCTCCCGTACATCGCTTCGGGCCTGGTGATGCTGGGCGGCCTGTACTATGTGCACGGCTACCTGCGGGCGGTGGAAAAGCGGGGCGTTGCGGTGAAGCCGTAGCGGTTACTTTTGCGGCCCAAGTCCACCGCATACGATCCATCATGAGCGTACTCGTCAACAAGAACAGCAAGGTCCTCGTACAGGGTTTCACCGGCAGCGAAGGCACGTTCCATGCCTCGCAGATGATCGAGTACGGCACGAACGTGGTCGGCGGCGTGACCCCCGGCAAGGGTGGTCAGACCCACTTGGACCGTCCGGTGTTCGAGACCGTGAGCGATGCGGTGAAGGCCACCGGCGCTGACGTGAGCATCATCTTCGTGCCGCCCGCCTTCGCTGCGGACGCCATCATGGAGGCCGCCGAGGCCGGGATCAAGGTCATCGTGTGCATCACCGAGGGCATCCCTGTGAAGGACATGGTCACCGCCCGCGAGTACCTGCGTGGCAAGGACTGCCGCCTCATCGGCCCCAACTGCCCCGGCGTGATCACGGCCGAGGAATGCAAAGTGGGCATCATGCCCGGCTTCGTGTTCAAGAAGGGCAAGGTGGGCATCGTGTCCAAGTCCGGCACCCTCACCTACGAGGCGGCCGACCAGGTGGTGAAGGCCGGCATGGGCATCACCACGGCCATCGGCATCGGCGGCGACCCCATCATCGGCACCACCACCCTCGAGGCTGTTCAGCTCTTCGCCAACGACCCCGAAACGGAGGCCATCGTGATGATCGGCGAGATCGGTGGTGATCTGGAGATCCAGGCCGCCCGGTGGATCAAGGCCAACTGCAAGAAGCCGGTGATCGGTTTCATCGCCGGTGAGACCGCCCCCAAGGGCCGCACCATGGGCCACGCCGGTGCCATCGTGAGCGGTGCCGATGAGAGCGCGGCCGCCAAGAAAGCTGTGATGCGCGAGTGCGGCATCCACGTGGTGGACAGCCCCGCCACGATCGGCGCGAAGGTGAAGGAGGTGATGAAGGGCTGAGGGCCTAGCTGGGAGGAACGACCATTGGATCGTCGCTCCGGGCTATTCCGCCAACCGCCGAAGCCGGTACTTCAGTTCGCCCATCCGATACACGTACTCATTCGCCGTGGTGTCCATGGGGAAGAGCAGCAGTTCATTCCCTTCGCTGCGGTAGTGGAAGGCATCGGTGCTCCAATCGTACTCGCCGGAGTACAGGAACACGATGTCCCGGTCGTCCAGCCCTTCCGTGAAGTCGGTCAGGACCGTGAACCGATCGATGCCTGAGAGGCCTTCCACGGAGCCGTCACGGTGAAAGTGGACCAGGCCCGTGTCGCCCTCTTGTGCGTATCGCCCCTCGAACAGGGCGCTGTTCAGCATGACCTCAGCGCTTTCCACACGGCGGAACCGCTGCGGTGCCTTGTGGGCATCCGTGCACCACTCGAGGTGGTCGGGGTCGATGGAGCGGATGGCGATCAGTTGATAGCCCAAGTATTCGTCCTCCCTGGCCCGGTAGCTGAAGGCCCCGGACGCCGGGTCGTAACCCAGTGTGACCATGGGGCCGCCCTCATGTGTTGTGATGTAGCCCCATTCCAAGCTGTCCGGTCCCTTGCGGTTCACGCTCATCACATAGACCTCTTTCAGCAGCGAGCCACAGGTGTAGGCCGATCGGTGACGCTGTAGGCACGCGCAATAGTCCTCGGGCATCCAAGTGCCGGACAATGCTTCGACCAATGCGAGAGGAGCCTTGGCGGTCTGGTAGTCCGCTGCGTTGGGCTCAGCCGGTCCATTAACATCGGGCCCACCGCAGCAGGCCAACAGCAGGGCTGCGGATACCGCTGAGAACGCGTGAAGCCTCATGCTTACAAAGGAAACTGCATTCCGCGCCTTGTCCGTGGCCTACGTATCTCCAGCCTCCACCCGGTGGATGTAGGCCCAACGCATCACCCGCTGGCCGGGGCTGATCTTCAACCGGTCCTCGAACTGCCAGTTGCTGCGCAAATAGCGCATCACATGGAA
>CAUJFM010000247.1 GCA_963169595.1 Bacteroidota bacterium
CATCGGTGAGGGCGTGCTCAAGAGCGTGCACGAGCCCGTGGGCAACTACCTGCCCGAATACGCGAACGACTGCTACGCCAAGATCACGCTGGAGCATGTACTGACGATGAGCACGGGCCTGGACTGGAGCGAGAGCGGCGCCGATCCCTTCAGCGATAACGCCAAGGGGTACTACGGCTACAACGTACGCGAACTGAGCCTGGACCAGCCCTGCCGTGACGAACCGGGTACCGAGCTTGACTACATCAGCGGCGCCACGCAGATCATGTCCGAAGTGCTGGAGGCCGCCTATGGCCGGCAGTTGGACGACCTGGTGCGCGAGAAGATCTGGACACCCCTGGGCTGCGAACACCCCGCCTACTGGGGCAAGGACCGCGCTGACGGCGACTTCAAGGCCTTCTGCTGCCTCTATGCCACCGCACGCGACTTCGGCCGCATCGGCCAGCTCTACCTGGACAGCGGCATGTGGAACGGCCGGCAGATCGTGCCACGCGACTACTGGCAGGCCTCCATCACACCCGCCAAGGTGATGGACAAGGGCAAGCCCAACGACCGCTATGGCTACTTCTGGTGGCTCGCGGAGCTGGACGGACGACCGATCCATTATGCTCGCGGCTTCCACGGTGAGTACGTGGTGGTGATCCCGCACGAGCAGTTGGTGATGGTGCGCACTGGCATGAAGCGCGAGGAGGTGAACGACACCGGCCACCCCACCGACGTGTTCAAGTGGATCGCCATCGCCCGCGAACTGGCCAAACGCCCCGTTTAGGATGCGCAAGGACATCCATGCACCGAAAGTGGAGGGCGTGGCCATGGCCGTGGTCCTCGAGCAGGATGAGGCCGGGGACGAGGCCTGGTACGTGTACCTGATCAATCAACGCGATGAGCCCCTGGAGAACGTGCTGGTGAGCTCCCGGGGTTACGGCGAACTGGAAGGCGAAGCGCGCAGGACCAGCGAGATGCGCCATTTCCTGGACACGCTGGAGCCGCGCAGTTGGGCGCGTATCGAGCGGATCGTGGAGGATGTGTTCGGGCTGAGCAATCAATACTGGCTCAGCTACTACGTGGGCCGGGAGCTCTACGACAAGAAGTACATCTTCCTGGCCGGCAGCATCGAGGAAGGCAACTTCACCACGGTGCCGCTGATGGAGAAGCGCGGGGTGCTGATCCAATAGCCGGCCCAAGACCTGTGGTGCGGCGATCAGCGCATGCGTACCTTCAGGCATCCAAGCACCGATCCATGCGCACCGACCATGTCCGCGACCTGAGCAAGGTCCTTTTCCTCGACATCGAGACCGTGCCCCAACACCAGAACTGGCAGGAACTTGACCCGCGCACGGCGCAGCTCTTCGCGGAGAAGACCCGCTATGAACAGGAACGCACGCAGCGCACAGCCGAAGCGCTCTGGAGCGAACGCGGCGGCATCCTGGCGGAGTTCGGGAAGATCATCTGCATCGGCGTGGGCAGCCTGCACCGGCACGAGGAGGCCTGGTCGCTGCGCGTGACGAGCTTCCATGGGCACGAGGAACGCGACCTGCTGGAGCGCTTCGTGGACCTGCTGGACCGCCACTACCACAGCGAGGACCATTGGCTGTGCGGGCACAACGGCAAGGAGTTCGACTTCCCGTGGATCGCCCGACGCTGTGTGGTGCATGGCATCCGGCTTCCCAAGCTGCTGGACATCGCGGGGTTGAAGCCCTGGGAGGTGGGCCATCTGGACACCATGAACCTCTGGAGCTTCGGTGACCGCAAGGCCTACACCTCCCTCGCCCTGCTCACGCACATCCTCGGCATCCCCACGCCCAAGGACGACATCACCGGGGCCGATGTGGCCCGCGTGTACTACGAGGACGGCGACCTCGAACGCATCGCCACCTATTGCAAGAAGGACGTGGTGGCCACTACGCAATTGTTCCTGCGCCTCACGGGAAGGCCCTTGGTGAAGGAGGACCGGATCACGCTGGTGTAGCCCTCCTAGGAGGTGGTGAAGCGCTGACCTTCCACGCGGAAGGCACGGAGCTCAAAGCCCAGGCCGGAACTGTTCCAGATGTAGAGCTTGTTGGTGGTGCGTGGATCACGGGCGGGCGCATGGAACGTGATGTCGAAGGCGCCTTCGCGCAGCGGCACCGCGCGATAGCTCACCTTGGTGCCCTCCATCTCCTCCGTGAACACCAGGTATACGCGATCACCGGGATCCTCAGGCCAATGCAGATCGCCGGTCACCCGGATGGCCGTCATGACGGTGCCGGCCTCATGCAGGGGAAAGCGGCTCAGTTCAAGCGGGAACTCGTTGCCGCCGAAACACCAAGCCCCTGAAGCGCACGGCACCGTATCCATGCGGTGACCGATGTCCAAGGCAGCACCGGTCGGTGCCACATACCATGGTGTCAATGCATCGGCGTGCCGCGGTCCGTTCCGGAACAACAACACCTCGAACGGATGGCCGCCCAGCACATCCATGCCATCCACCGGAACATAGGCACCCACGAGTTGCACGGAAGGATGCTCCAGCAGAGGCGCCAGGGGGGTGCGGCCCTCGTTCGGGCTGAAGTGAGCATCCCACACCAACAGATCTCCCTTGCTGATCCCCGGATCGGTGGGGGTCATGTTCAACCCGCGGCAATGGAAGGCAGTGGTGCTGTCGTAGGGATCAAGCTCCGCGCGGAACGCGATATAGGGATGGTAGAACACCACGCGTTGGTGCTTCTCCTTCTCCTTCACCAGGGACTCACCTACGGTGTTGAGGAAGGCCTGGTAGGGATCGGCATGCACCGGTACGGGGCGCATCGCCAGGAAGGCCACCACGGCGAACCGGAGGTACAGCAGGGCAGCCACCGAGGCCGCGGTCCAACGTCCCAGCGCAGTGGTCCAGATGCGGTTGGTGGCCGCTCCGAGAAGGTCAAGCGCGACCAGGGCCACGAGCGGAACAACGGTGACCAGGACACGCAGTAGCCCCAACGAGCCCTTCCATCCCTTCCACCACAGCACCGAGTGGAGCACGACTACGGCCAATGCTGGCAGCATGGCCAGGACCATCAACTGGAGCAGGCGCGGGCGCAGTTCGGGCCGCTGCCACCACAGCCACGGCAGGCACAACAGGGCCAACGTGGCCACGACCAGGAATGGCGAGCCGAAGACCTCGGGCAGTCCGTGCAGGAAATGGAACGGTCCGCCGTGCCCGTAGGTATCGGAGGCATCGTAGTAGGGGTCGCGGTGGATGTACCACAGCGGATCGCCCCAGACGAGGGTGCCGATGAGCGCATAGAGCACACTGCCCAGGGCGAGATACGGCAACAACCGCCAGCGACCGGTCCACACGGTCCAAAGCGCCACGAAGGGCAGCACGGCGATGGCCTCCGGACGGGCATAGGGCATGAAGGAGGCGACCACCAACGCGGTGCGGGCGCGGTCGGTCGCGAAGGCCCAGAGAACGGC
>CAUJFM010000248.1 GCA_963169595.1 Bacteroidota bacterium
CGCGGTGTTCGCCGGGGCCACCGAGTATGCCGTGCTGCTGCCCCAGATGGACGCCGCCGCCGAGGCGAAGAAGGCCGAGGAAGAGCTCAGCTACCTGCGCGGCTTCCTGGCCAGCGTGGACAAGAAGCTCAGCAACGAGCGCTTCGTGAGCGGTGCGCCGCCGCAGGTGCTGGAGAACGAGCGCAAGAAGAAGGCGGATGCGGAGGCGAAGATCAAGGCGCTGGAGGAGCGGCTGGCGGTGCTGAAGTGACCCTGACCCAGGGCATCCCGGGGCACCGTGCTCCGTGCTACATTGGTCCCATCGTCCGCGAGCTCACATACGCCGCCATCGACATTGGCTCGAACGCCGTACGCCTGCTCGTGGGTGAGGTGATCGAGCGGGAGGACCATCCCGTGGTGAAGAAGCAGACGCTGGTGCGCGTGCCCATCCGCCTGGGTGAGGACGTGTTCGACAGCGGCGCCATCAGCAAGGCCAAGCGTGACTATCTGATCAAGAGCCTGAAGGCCTTCCGCCTGCTCACCGAAGTGTACGGCGTGCGCTACATGCGCTGCTGCGCCACCAGTGCCATGCGCGAGGCCACCAACAGCGTGGAGGTGCTGGACCGCGTGGAGATGGAGAGCGGCGTGCACATCGAGGTGATCAATGGGCGCCTGGAAGCCGACCTCATCGTGAACACCTTCTGGACACAGGACCTGCTGAAGGACCGCAGCTACCTCTACATCGATGTGGGCGGTGGCAGCACCGAGCTCACCTGGCTGGAACAGGGCCGCCGCGCGAAGAGCGCGAGCTTCAAGGTGGGCACCGTGCGCACCCTGAAGGGCAAGGTGGACCCGGCGGTGTGGGACGAGATCCGCGCCTTCCTCGAGGACCTGCGCAAGGAGCACGGTCAGTTGATGGCCATCGGCACCGGCGGCAACATCAACCGCCTCTTCAAGGAGAACGGCAATGCCTTCGGCGAGCCACTGGCCCGCGCGGACATCCAACGGCAGCGCGACCGCATCGCCTCCTACAGCTTCGAGGACCGCATCCGCATGCTGCGCCTGCGTCCCGACCGCGCGGACGTGATCATCCCCGCGGCCGACATCTTCCTACGCGTGCTGGAACAGGCCGACATCGAAGAGGTGTTCGTGCCCAAGGTCGGTCTGGCCGACGGCATCGTGTTCGACCTGTACATGAAGGAGCACGGCGCGAAACGCTACGCCGGCAAGGACATCCCCGTGATGGGTTGACGCGTGTGTCAGCGACGCACCGGAACGGCCCGCAGTTCGGGCAGGTAGCGCTGCAGCAGGGCGTAGCCACCGAAGAGGGCCGCGCTGTACACCAGGTCACCAGCCACCGTGCCGGGGAAGAAGGGCACGCCGGCCGCGTAGCAGGTCATCAGGCCGCCGAGGTCCTGGGCGTAGAAGGGATTGCCCGGCCAGCAGATGAAGTTGGACGCGATGAAGAAGAGGATGCTGGCGCCCAGCGAGCCGCCCAGCACCCGGCCCAGGCTCACGGTGCGGAGCACGAACATGCCCAGCACGGCGATGAGGCCATAGATGAGGTACATCCAGCCGGAACCCTCGGCCATCCACACGAAGCTGTCGTAGTACTCGGCGTAGAGCGTGTTGTTGATCACCAGGTCGCTGACGAAGGCGGCAGCGATGGGAAGCACGATGGCCAGCCAGCGACGGGTGAGGAGGGCGCCGCTGAAGAGGGCAATGGCACCGAGCGGGCTGAAGTTGTAGGGGTGCGGCACCAGGCGCGTGGCGGCGGCCACCAGCACGAGCAGTACGATGGCGCCGAGGCGCAGGTCGATGGTCTTGGCGGAAGCGTTCATGGCTGGGGCGAATATAGGGGAGGAAGCCGTGAGCGGAGCGCAGGCCCGTGGCTCCCAGGCTCCCCCGGGGATGGCCCTTCAAGGGAGCGCCCGGAACAGGCGGTTCACGCCAGCTGTTCTCCAGTACCTTCGATGATCCCTCGTTGAACGTTCCGTCCACGCCATGCGCCGATCCCTCCTCACGCTCCCCCTGCTTTTCGCCTTGAACACCTCTCCGCTGCTAGCCCAGGACCCGGCGGCCGGGGTGCAGGACTGGATGCGCACCCACAGCGAACGCCTCGGTCTCACCGGCGAGGAGGCGGTGAACTGGACGGTGACCAGCCGCTCCACCGACCGGAAGGGCGTCACCTACCTCTACCTGCAGCAGACGGTGAACGGCCTGCCCGTGCTGGGCGGGGTGGCCAACTTCGCCGTACGCGACGGTCGTGTGGTGGGCCATGGCGACCGCCTGCAACGCGGGCTCATCGCACGGGCCAACGCCGCCACACCCGGCCTGAACGCAATGGAGGCGCTGCGTCGTGCGGCCACGGCCCTCGATCTGCATCCCGTAGATGTGCGGGTGATGGAGGAGCGCTCCGCGATCGACCTCGTGCTTTCACCGGCGGGTGTGTCCCGTGACCCCATCCCGGCCAAGCTCGTGTACGTGCCCGTGGTGAACGATGGCGTGCGCCTGGCGTGGGACCTCACCATCCGTTCCGTGGAGACGCCCAATTGGTGGCATGTGGCCGTGGACGCGACCACCGGTGCCCTGCTGCGCACCACCGACCACATGGTGAGCTGCGCCCTGCCGCCTGGGTCCTTCGATCGGCCCTATTCAGCCCTGGCCGACCTGGTGCGTGCGGAGGCCCCGGCAGCCCTGCTTCCCGCCGATGGTTCGGGCTATCGCGTCTTCCCCTTCCCCACGGAGAGCCCGGCCCATGGCCCGCAGCAACTGGTGAGCGAACCTGCGGATACCGAGGCCTCACCCTTCGGCTGGCATGATGTGAACGGCGCACCCGGTGCCGAGCACACCATCACCCGTGGCAACAACGTGTTCGCCTTCGAGGATGGCGACGACGACGACCTGCCCGGCTACAGCCCGGACGGTGGCGCGCTGTTGGACTTCGATTTCCCCTACACGCCGCCGCAGTCCCCACAGGACTATCTGGATGCCTCCATCACCAACCTCTTCTACACCTGCAACGTGCTCCACGATGTGCTGCACTACTACGGCTTCGACGAGGAGAGCGGCAACTTCCAGGCCTTCAACCTCAGCGGTGACGGCGTGGGGAACGATGAGGTGATCGCGCAGGCGCAGGATGGCGGCGGCATGAACAACGCCAACTTCGGCACCCCGGCCGATGGCGAGAGCGGCCGCATGCAGATGTACCTGTGGCGGGCCGGCATGGACAGCTCGCTCACGATCAACAGCCCGCTGAGCATTGCCGGCGTGTACCTGAACGCGTTGGCCGGCTTCGGACCGGAGCTGCCCGCCGAGCCGATCACCACTGATCTGGTCCTGGCCAACGATGGCGTGGACCCGGTGAACAATGGTTGCGAGCCCCTGCTCAATGCGGGGGACGTCGCCGGGCGCATCGTGGTGGTGGACCGCGGCCAGTGCACTTTCGTGACCAAGGTGCAGTTGATGCAGGACCTCGGAGCCCTGGCAGTGATCGTGGTGAACAATGTGCCGGGCAGCCCGATCGCCATGGGCGGAACCGATGGCGGCACCATCACCATCCCCTCGGTGATGATCTCCCAGGCGGATGGGCTCATCATCAAGCAGGCCATGGCCACCGGCACCGTGAACGCCACACTGGCCGGTGAGAGCGATGAGGACCTGCTGGACTCGGGCTTCGACAACGGCATCATCGCGCACGAGTATGGCCATGGCGTCAGCAACCGCCTCACCGGCGGGCCTTTCAACGTGGACTGTCTCTGGAACGAGGAGCAAATGGGCGAGGGGTGGAGCGATTACATCGGCATGGTGCTCACCATGGAGCCCGGCGACCAGGCCGCCACGCCGCGTGGTGTGGGCACCTTCGTGCGCGACCAGGGTCCTGCGGGCAGCGGCATCCGTCCGGCTCCCTACACCACCGATGTGGCCATCAATCCCTTCACCTATGGTGACACCAACGATCCATCGCTCTCGCAACCGCACGGGGTGGGCTTCGTATGGGCCACCATGCTGTGGGACATGACCTGGGCGCTGATCGGGCAGTATGGCTACGATGCCGACCTGTACGCGGGCAACGGCGGCAACAATAGGGCCTTCCAGCTGATGATGGACGGCCTGAAGCTGCAGCCCTGCAACCCGGGCTTCGTGGATGGCCGCGACGCGATCCTGCTGGCCGACACACTGAACCATGGCGGCGCGAACGCCTGTCTGTTGTGGAACGTGTTCGCGCAGCGCGGCCTGGGCTTCAGCGCCGACCAGGGCGATCCCTTCAGCCGCTTCGATCAGCAGGAGGCCTTCGACCTGCCGGTCGCCTGCCTCAGCACCGGTGTCGCTGACCGACTGCCGGATGCCTTCGCCGTACGGCCCAACCCGGCCACCGGCACCACCACCATCATCCTGCCCCGCAGCGTGTCCTCGGATGTGGTGCTGCGCCTGCGCGGCGTGGATGGCCGCGAAGTGCGTGCGGGCCGCATCCCTGCCGGCACCCTGCGCACGGATCTCGACCTCGGTGGACTGCCCGCTGCCGTGTACGTGGTGGAGCTCACCGTGGAAGGACGTACCCTGACGCAGCGGTTGGTGGTGCAGTGAGCCGCTGCCAGCGGGCAGCCACGATCCAGGTGGAACGCAAAAGGCCGGTGCATGACGCACCGGCCTTTTTCCTCCCCACACGCATCAGGCGAGGCTGACGCGCTCCTCCACTTTCTTGCGCTTGCGTCCGAACCGCTTGCCACCCACCCGCTCCATCAGGCGTGTCATGATGTAGTACATCACCGGAACGATGAAGAGGGTGAGGATCAGCGAGCTGGTCAGGCCACCGATGATCACCCAGGCCATGCCGTTCTTCACTTCGGCACCGTCGCCGCTGGCCAGGGCGATGGGCAGCATGCCGAAGATCATGGCCACGGTGGTCATCAGGATGGGGCGCAGGCGTTCCTTGCCGGCCTCCACCAGGGCCTCGGAGAGTGCCATGCCCTCCTTGCGCAGGTGGTTGGCGAAATCCACGATGAGGATGCCGTTCTTGCTCACCAGGCCCAGCAGCATGATGAGGCCCACGATGGCGAAGATGCTCAGCGGCTGCATGGTGAGGGCCAGCGCGAGGAAGGCACCCACCAGCGAGACCGGTATGGAGAAGAGCACCACGAAGGGATAGAGCGCGTTCTCGTACAGCGCCACCATGATCAGGTAGACCAGCAGGATGCCGAGTACGAGCGCCAGTCCGAGCGAGCCGAAGGCCTCGCCCTGGTTCTTGGCATCGCCGAGGTATTGGATGGTGATACCCGCCGGCAGCTGCTCCTCGGCGAGGGCCTTCTGGATCTCGGCCACGATGGTGCCGCTGGGGCGACCCACAGCAGCGCTGTTGATGGTGATGCTGTTGAGGCGGTCGGTGCGCTGCAGCACGCTGTTGCCCACGGTCTCGTACACTTCGGCCAGCTGGTCCAGGCGCACGGTGGAGCCCTTGGCGTTGGTCACCATCAGCCCGCGGACGCTCTCCACATCCTGCCGGTCGGCCTGGTCCAGCCGCACGTTGATGGGATATTCCTCGCCGGCCTCCTTGAACTTGTTGCGGTCGTTGCCGCGGAAGGCGGTCTGCACGGCCATGCCGATGTCGGTGCTGGTGAAGCCCAGGGCGCCCATGCGGTCCTGGTCCAGCCGCACCTTCACCTCGGGCTTGGGGCTCTTGGTGCTGAACTGCACGTAGTCCGTGCCGGGCGTGGCCTGGGTGATGCGTTTCACGATGCGCGCGGTCTTCCACAGGCTGTCCATCTCCACGCCCTTCACGGCGATCTGGATGGGGGTCTGTGCGCTGCCGGTGATGTTGGTCTGCGTCACGGTCACCTTCAGGCCGGGGATGGTGCCCAGCTCATCGCGCAGCAGTGTGCCGAACTCTTCCGAGGTGATCTTGCGGTCCTTCTTCGGCACCAGCTTCACGTTGATCTCGGAGAGGTTGGCGTTGGCGGATCCCGCACCGCCGCCCATCTGCCCGCTCTGAGTGCCCACGTTGGTGAACGCGTTCACCACCTCGGGGTGCGCCAGGATGAGGCGCTCGGCCTGCTGCGTCAGCTGGTCGGTGGTGCTGAGGGAGGCCTGAGGGGCGGTCTCCAACTGTACCAGGAACTCGCCGCGGTCGCTGGGCGGGATGAAGGTGGCACCGATGAAGCCCGTGGGCACCAGCGCGAAGGAGGCGATGATGAGCGCCAGGATGCCGAGCAGCACGTAGCGCTTGCGGTGCAGGGCCTTCTCCAGGACCCGGCCGTACCACTGCTGCAGATCGGTGATGGACTGCTCGAAGGCGAGCGCGAAGCGGCCCCACAGGGTGTCCTTGGTGAGGTGCTCCAACTTGCCCCAGCGGCTGGCCAGCAGCGGGGTGAGGGTGAAGGCGACCACGAGGCTCATCAGCGTGCTGATCACCACCACCAGCGAGAACTCGCGCAGGATGTTACCGATCAGGCCGCCGGACATGGAGAGCGGCAGGAACACCACCACGTCCACGAGGGTGATGGCCATGGCCGTGAAGCCGATCTCGTTGCGGCCTTCCAGCGCGGCGGTCCAGCGGGTCTTGCCCATCTCCAGGTGGCGGTAGATGTTCTCCAGCACCACGATGCTGTCGTCCACCAGGATGCCCACCACGAGGGAGAGCGCCATCAGGGTCATCAGGTTCAGCGAGAAGCCCAGCGCGTACATGGCGATGAACGTGGGGATCATCGCGCTGGGCAGGGCCACCAGCACGAAGAAGGAGCTGCGCAGGCTGTGCAGGAAGAGGAGCATCACGCCGCCCACGATCAGCACGGCGAGCGCCAGGTCGAACATCACCGCGTTGGCGCTGGAGAGCGTGTAAAGGCTCTGGTCCATGGCGATGGTGTAGTCG
>CAUJFM010000249.1 GCA_963169595.1 Bacteroidota bacterium
GCCCATCCAGCAGGCCTTTCAGAAGGATCGATCAGCAGCAGAACCCGCCAACCTCCCGAACCAGTTGATTTTGTTCGACTTTTAACCGGACAGCAATGAACTATTAGCAGAATTTAGGAAACTATAGCTATACATTGCGAATGACCATTCAGCTTGTTCAACCAAAACCTTCCCGAATGAGTACGACCGCGTACACTACTGAAGCCTTCCTGTGCAGGAATGGCGCAGCGTCCTGAGCCGGTACGTGATGCCGGTGGTGGCGTAAGGGTCTTGAGGCCCGCGCCGCGCATAATGACAACGGCCCCGTTGCGGGGCTTTACCGAAGTAGGAGTTCTGCTCCTGTTCAGCATGGTTGAACAGGGAATACGATGAACCGAAGTGCCATGAAGATCAGAAATCTTGTTGCTGGGTGTGGGGTGCTGCTGGCCGTGCAGGCTGGGGCGCAGGCCGTGAATGATTCATGTGCATCCGCTACGGACTTGGGCACGCTCGGTTACTCCCAGTGGTGTCTGTTCGATCACGGCAGTGGTGTGTCCGGGACCTATCCGTTCACTGATTCGACGGCGATGGCCGGCCCTGAATTCCCGTATCCGGCGATGACCCTGCCTTGCAGTGGATATGCTTCCGTGCTCACGGTCCCTTCCAATGACGTTTGGTACGCCTTCCGACCGACGTGCTTCTTCGCCATCGAGGTGAAGCCTGGTCCATTCTATGTCACGGATACGGTCCATATCGGTGTTTGGCATGGTCCGGATTGCGGCCAACTGGTGCCCTTGAAGTGTTACACCGTAGCAGCCAATACGCTGCTTAGCGACAGCGTGATCCCATTTTATCAGGGCACATACTATTTGCAGATCTCCGGTCCCTCGCTCTCCTCGCTCTCGCGGTTCTCCATCTGCGTACGCCAAACGCACAATGCCTGTTCGCCATCCTTCTATTCGTACAGCGAACCCACGCCGGTACTTTGTTTTCCGTACTTACTGACGACCGGGTCGGCCCCTGGCATCGGCTTCAATGGCAGCGCAACGCTCGCGTTGAACGAAGCGTTCGCGCCATACACGGTGGTGTGGAGCGATGGCATCACGGACTCCACTTCCCGCCCGGACCTGCCGGTCGGTGAGTACCACGTAACGGTGACCTCTGCCGAAGGCTGTACGGAGGTCATTGAGGTGAACATCCTGGTGGACCCTACGGTAGGGGTTCAGCAATATCCGGCTCGGCCTCCGGTCGCATTACGGTCCGCCCATGGGGTTATCACCGTCGATGGCCTGTTGGCCACTGATGTTGCCGGACTGGTGCTTTTCGACATGCGTGGAAGACAGATGGGGAGTTGGATAGTGACGAACGATGTGGTCTTTCCCGTGGGTGATCTTCCCGTCGGCCTGTATGTGGGGCATCTGCTCCTTGCCGACAGAACCATTTTGGCGCTCCCTTTTCCCGTGTTGCCTTGAACATCGACCCTGCTGAACTCACGAACCTATAGAACCATGACACCGGTGACGACCCTCGCACGCATCATCGCAGCATTCTACCCCATGCTGCTTCTGCCCCTCCACTCGGTAGCACAATCAAATGGGGGCGTGGTGGATGACATCGACATGGTGGCTTACGATCGTTTCGGGCATGCGGTCGAAATGCGTGAGCTCGTTGTTCCTCAGTAGGTGAACAGTTTCATGGGTGGTGGAGGCCCCAACTCCTGCACCGCAGGATGGTTCAATCTGGTGTTCACCGATAACAACGTAGGCTTCAACGACCCGACTTGGGGAGCCACCTATCGAGACATCGCCTGCCGGGTGTTCTCCGACCTGTCGGTCTTGATCGTGCCGGCGAATGAGCCTTATACGCTGGCCCCTCCCGCGCCGGGGCTCGTGAACATTGAACTGCGGTTACCGACCAATCCGGCACCGGGTGCAGTGGGGATGGGCTCCTCCTTTTACGGCCCCATCAATTTTTGGAACGCTTTCCTCGGCAGTGTCACACCGGTGGCGATGCAGCGGCGTGTGCTGGACGGCGAGGTCTGGAAGACGATCAACGGGGGCTACGACTCGTGGGAGGTCCAGCGTAGTACGCTCTTCCCGTGGGCCTTCCAGGACGCGTTCTTCCATGGCTATGTACATATCGACTTCAACCAGTTCCCGAACGCGAACTGGCATCTCGCGCCCGGTGTACCACCGACGGCCCCTCCCTTCGATCTCTACACCGTCATCTTCCACGAGGCGTTGCACGGCATGGGCATCATCTCGTTCTTGGGCGCCACCGGCGTTAGCCAATTGGCCGGTAGTACCTACTATTCACGCTGGGACATGCGCTTGCATACGGGCGGTTCAGCAGTGATCGACGATCAGTGGCAGTGCAATGCCCTGAGCTTCTCCGGTGCGGCGATCAACGATGATTGCGAAATGACCTTCACGGGGCCGAACACTACGCAGCCCGTGCATTCTCCCGATGCCTTCAACGGCTCCAGCTTCGAGCACTTCGATGGGAATTGTCCCGGTGGCCTGAACTACCTGATGCATCCGGGGCCTATCTCCGGACAGTCGCGTATACCGCTGCAGGAAGAGGCGTTCGCCTTGTGCGACCTTGATTTCCATACCACCAATGCCGTCGGTACCGACCCTGCTTGGGTGGGTACTGTAGTGACCAACTACACGAGTTGCGGTTCGCGTATCGCCGGAGTGGACGACATGTATGAGTACAACACGCAGAACCTGCTGATCTACCAGCAAGGCCAAATCGCACCGTTGGAGATCGACGACTTCTTGAATAATGATGAGGACCAAGCCAAGCCCAACACCCAGGCCGACGAGTTCGACCCCTGCGTGGAGATACTTCGTGGCGGAGGTACAGTGAATGTGCTAACGGCGACCTCGATTGACTATACCCCGGCACCCGGATTCATTGGGTGGGCCGTACTGCGGTATCTGCCGATCAACTCAAGTACAGGGGCACGCGGCAATTACACCCACATCTTCATCCTGGTCAGCCCCCCGAACGCATGCTTGGCGATGGATTGCAACATCGTGAACGGGGGAGACTTTGAACTGATCACGAGTTATTACTCCGAGCCGTACTCGAATTGGAGGATTTCGGAACAGAACTCTCCGGATCATCTGTTTTGGAACGGGTCCAATTGGGCGAACGGGGGGGTGCCGATGGGAGCACTGCAATACCCGAATTACTGTGCGGATGGTCTTCTCCAGCCCGTGCCCCCTTCGCACAACGGCACACCATTGAACGACCACTACATTTCCATGGTCGGGGTCCACTACGCGGGGAGCAGTGAACCCTTCAATCAGGAAGGGGTGGTGCTGGACCTGTGCCTGCCCTTGGAGCCCGGCCAGAACTACCTGCTTGATTTTTGGGCAATGACTCCAGGCGCGGGATGTAACGCCGTCGTGGACTTCCGCGCGTTCGAACAGCGACCCTGCTTGCAGGGCATGGGGGCTACGGATATCACCGGCGGACCCATGAACTGTTTCGATGACATCAACTCCTTCTCCGCGATTGGCTTCATACCGGGCCCGGTCACGCTCACCGACCAATGGGTGAACTACCAGATACCCTTCACATTCCCCGCCGGTGCGAACGGGAACTGGCTGACCGCGTTCATGAGCAACCCGGTGCAGGGTGCGGTCGGTTCCGTTTATATCGATGACATCCGCATCCGCCCCATCATCACCACCACCCCCACCATCACCCCCTCCTGCAACGGCCAGAACAACGGGGCCATCAGCCTTGATGTACACTACTACCCCGGCAGCTACACCGTGGAGTGGGCGCACGGCCCCACCACGGAAAGCCTCACGGGCCTTGCACCGGGCACCTACACCGTCACCATCACCGATACGGAGCTGGGTTGTGCCACGTACACCGAGGAATTCATCGTCCCGGACGCGAACTGCGACGGCCATTTCACGCTGGCTAAGTGGGTAACCCCCAACAGCGGCGGCACGTATGCCGGTGCCCCGGTGATCTACCACGTGCAGGTATGCAACACCAGCGCTTCCGTGCAAAGCGGTATCGAGTTGGACGATGTGCTGCCCACCAACTTCGATGCGGTGACCAACCCCTTCCCGGTCACGAACCTCACGCTGGGCCCAGGCCAATGCCAAAGCTACGAGGTCTTCGGTTCGTTCAATACGCTCGGCAGCTACACCAACACGGCCACACTGGAGCATACAGCCTCCAGCACGAGCCTCGCGGCCAGCGTGGACATCGACGTGCTGCAAGGCTGCCCCATGATCGTGTATGGCAGTGGAGGATGCGAACCCGGCGACCCCGTGAACCTCTGCTTGGGCGTACACACACAGTTGCAGAACGTTACGGCCATCACCTACCACATCGCCTACCCGGACATCCTGCTGCCACCGGCGCCAGGCCCGCTGGTCATCGGCACGGACATCACCGCGCCAGCAGCGATCCAAGCCGCCATGACCAGTGCCACGATCGGCTTTCCGGGGTCGCTGGGCTGGGCACCGCCACCGTACACCGGCTACCGTTCGGTGCCTGTAACGGTCACCTTCGCTGCACCGGGTGTCAGTGTTTCGCCGCCGTACCAGTTCTTCTGCATCCCGTTCACCTTGGATCCCAATGGCAGCGGTGTCCCTTCCGGGCACAATACAGCTTGGACATGGGCCTCCACCCATCAACCACCGGGCTTCAACAACCAAGTGACCGTTACCGTGAACGGCTCACCGGTCCAACTCTGGACCCAGGCCTACCACATCCTCTTCACCGGCTGCCCGGACATCACCCCACCCAACGCGGGCTTCACTGTGCAGACACCCAACTGCGGCGGTGCCATCACCGTGGACGCCGACCTGAACGACCCCGATGCCATCCACATCTGGACCTGGGGCGATGACCGCACCACGCCCATCAATGGTGCCCAGACATACACCTACGACTACTTCGAGCCGATCACCGACAATCAAGGCTGGCCGGTGAACATCCCCGGTGCCGCGCCCGGCACCTACACCATCACCCACACCGTGATCGTGGACGGCGTGGCGCACAGCAGCACGCAGCAGGTGACGCTTTACCAGTGCTGCCAAGCGGCCACCATCGTGCCCGACGGAACGCTGGCCAGCGATGGCCTGGATGGCTTCACCGGCACCGTGGACATCCCGGGGGTATACATCGTGGATGTGGATGTCGTCTTCACCTATGCGCAGGTATACATGGAACCGGGTTCGCAGATCATCGTGAAGAACGGTGCCAAACTGGACATCCGCTACAGTTCCTTCACCAGTTGCAACGGTGTGATGTGGCGTGGCATCACCGTGGAGGACGGTGGCAGGCTGTACACCCTCCACAGTTTCCTGGACGATGCCGAGAACTTCGTGACAGCACTGGATGGCGCGATGGTAACCCTCAAGGACAGCCAGTTCCACAACAACCGGGTAAGCGTGCATGTGCCTACGGAGCCGAACGTGGTGCAGAACAACATCGTGCTGGCCGTGGCGAACAACATCTTCTACAGCGATGGGACCATGCCCACACCCTACCCGGGCCAGACCACGGCCGTGGGTGCCACCGGCTTCGCCGCCTTCGACATCCAGCGGGTGCCGTTGAGCCTCACCAGCGGCTGGAACGTGTTCCACCACCTGAGCAACGGCATCGTGGCCGACCGCTGCGACATCACGCTCCGCGATTGCGCCTTCCATTACATCGAACCCGACGCCACCTACACCCTCACCGGCAATGGCTCGGCCATCCATGCCCGGGCCACCAGTGGCTGGTACACACTGGACCAGGTGGGGGGGCTGGTCAATGGCCTGCTGCCCTTCCGTGAGTGCCGCTGGGCGCTGTACTCCATGCGCATGAACGTGACCAGCACTGCCAACCGCATGGAACAGGTGGGCACCGCCTACCATGTGGAGAAGAGCAAGGGCCGCAGGGTCCATCTGTACGACAACCTGTTGGACACGAAGCGGGACGCCATTGAACTCTTCTTCAACGATGCGGCATTGGAACTGCTGGTGGAGGACAACGACATCACCTTCGCCAACGAGCCACCACCAGGCGAATACACCAGGGGCTACATCGCCATCCGCGTGGAGGAGAACAACGGCGAGAACCCCGCTTCGGTGATCCGCAACAACACCATCACCTACCGCAGTGGAGTAACCACGGCGTTTGCGGGCATCTCGCTCACGGCGGTAGCGGAGTACTTAGTGGCGGGGAACGTGCTGCACATGACGGACAACACCAGCAACTACGTGGGGGTCCAACTGCTGGGCTGCAGCGATACAGAAGTGAGCTGCAACACGGTGAACGGCGCTACGGAGGATTATGTGCAGTCAGGCCAGGCTGCGATCCGCAACGTGAAGGGCAAGCGCCCGTACATCTCGTGCAACACGGTGAACAAGACCACCAATGGCCTGCTCTTCAGCGGAGAGAGCTACGGTGCCGACGTGCGCGGCAACCACATCCACAAGCACAGGTGGGGGCTACACCTGGACGGCACGGCCATCATCGATGCACAGGTGTTGAAGGGGAACCTGTGGTACGAACCGGCGCAGGGGATGGAGGCGTGGTATGAGGTGAGTGATCCGCAGTCGCTCCAGTCCCTGTTCAAAGTGGACCCCATCACGTTGAACGGTGGTTCTACTTGGCCCCCGAACTGGTCGCCGTATGATTGGTTCACTCAAGAACCAGGTACCACTTACGATTGCGCCCGTGACCATGACGCCAACTACTGCGACCAGTTCGACGGGAAGAGGTGTTTGAAGTGTGAGAATGGCCTGGACAGGCGCATCGCGGCGGACAGCCTGACGAACGATCCTTATACCGAGCAGACCAAGTGGACGCTGAAAGGCGACCTCTATGCCAAGCTCGACGAGGCACCGGAACTGCGGGACAGCCTGCCCGACATGGAGGCATTCCACACGGCGCTCCAGTACGACGTGATCGGCCTGCTGAAAGCCGTGGAGGATGGGCGAGGAGCGCTGGCCGATGTGGACAGCACGGTGGCTGCGGAACTGACGGCCAATCAGGAGCAGATGGCCTCCGTGTTGGAACTGGCGAAGGGTGCCCTGACACAGTTGGAGGACACCACCCTGACCACCGCGCAGCAGCAGGCGATCATCGCCACCCTGGCCGGTTACCAGCAGAACATCCGCAGCCTGGCCGAGTACAACGCTACGGTGGCGCAACTGGCGCGCGACACCAAGGTACTCACGGCCGAGGGCATACGCGCCGCCAACGCCGCATTGGGTGCCACCGAGCTCACCGAGACCAACGCCAAGCAGGTGAACGAGGTCTACCTCGCCACCATCGGCAGGGAAGTGGATGACTTCACGCCGCAGCAGACGGCCACCCTGTATGCCATTGCCAACCAATGCCCCATGGTAGGCGGCAACGCGGTGTTCCGCGCCCGTGCCCTGTATAGCCTGATCGATGCCGCGCAGGACTACGATGATATACAGCTCTGCCTGCAACAGGGCATCATCGTGAAAAGCCTTCGGGCGCCTGCGACCTCCGCATTGAACGTGGTTCCGAACCCGGCGAGCGATGAAGCCACATTGGTGCTGACCGAGGTCTTGGACGGACCGGGCGTGTTCGTGGTGTTCGATGCCCTGGGTGCCGAGGTGGTCCGGTACGCGGTGCCTGCGGAAACGTTGCGCCACACCCTGAACACCGCAGCATTGGCCCCTGCCTTGTACCACTACCAAGTGCGCGGCCCATCGGGCCTGCTGGGTGTGGGCAAGCTTACCATCGTACGTTGACCATGAAGCGCCGCACGAACCCCACTTGGGCCGTTCGTGCGGCGCTCGTGGTCGGGTTGTTGTTGCAAACAAGTGCATTTGCCCAGCAAGGGTTGAACAATTTATGGATGGGTGGCTATGCCAGTTGGGCAGGGCCTCCGAACGGTGGTGTGAACCTTGATTTCCTGAGCGGTAGCTTGGAGGTCTCTTTCGCGCAAAGGGACATTGGCTTCTATCGTACCAATGCGAATATCACCAATGAAGGAGGCGAACTGTTGTTCAGTACGAATGGAGCTTTCGTGGCGAACGCGCGGGGAGATACCATGACGAACGGCTCCGGATTAAGTCCAAGTTGGTACACCGGCCAGTATCAGGATGGTTTCGCCATTCCGCAAGGTGTTCTCATCATTCCCCGGCCAGAGCATCCGGACATCTATTACCTGTTCCATGTTACGATCGATGTGCCCGCAACAGCAAGCGCGGCGCGGCTGTACTATAGCGTTGTCGATATGAGCGCGGAGGCTGATCTTGGTGCCGTGGCCTCCAAGAACCGGACGCTGATCGAGGATGACCTGAACTCGGGCAAGCTTACTGCCGTGCGCCATGCCAATGGCCGGGACTGGTGGGTCTTCACCCACAGACTGAACACGAATGTCTTCCACCGTCTGCTGGTCACGCCGGACGGTATCCAAGTAGATGGCACACAGGCGGTGGGGCCACCCCAGCCACCGGATGCCGGGCAGGTCTGCTTTTCCCCGCAAGGGGACCTGTTCGGGTATTTTTACGAAGACCTCCGGGTGTTCCCCTTCGATCGTTGCACGGGCTTG
>CAUJFM010000250.1 GCA_963169595.1 Bacteroidota bacterium
CCTTGTTCGTCGGCGATGAAGACCCCATCGCCCAGGCCGTCGATCAGCAGCGGACCCATGTCGGTGCTGCTGTGCAGGACGAGCGCATCGTTGGGGATGGCGCCATAGGCCCGGCCGATGATCACCGGCACCGGGCATTCCTGCGCGATCAGTTCAAAGAGCAGCCGGCGCTGTTCGGCCATGCCGTGCGCGTTGTGCGTGTCGATGAGCAGCACGGCGGTGGGGTCGGCCTTCAGCGCAGTGATGAAGGCAGTGTCCAGGTCCGGCAGTGTGGCGTGGACGAGGTTGAACTGCGGGTGGCGCTCCGCACCGCCGAGGTAGTCCTGCTTGGTGAGGAAGGGGTAGTGCCGCTCCTTGCTCTTGTTCGTCAGCCAGGTGGCGTGCTCCTGCACGATGCCCAGCGTGCCTGGGATCTCGAAGTCGATGGTGTGCTTGCCGATGAAGGCATAGTCACAGGCCTGGTCGGTGATGTTCCACTTGTCCAGCGGCACGCTGTAGCGATAGCCCCAGGCGAAGAGCGAGGCTGGCGTGATCGCCGTGCGGTTGCTGAGGTCGGCCACCACCACGGGCACATGGCGTGCGCCGATGTTGAGCACCTCACGGCTGTGACGGCGCTGGTGGCTGAAGGGGTCCACGGGCACCTCCGCCACTTCGGGGATCGGCGCTTGGTTACGGCGGTCGTTGTAGCGGTCCACCAGTGCGCGCGCCACGGGGATCTCGAACTCGGGGTCCTCGGTGAGGCTCACGCGCACGGTGTCGCCGATGCCGTCCTCCAGCAGTGCGCCGATGCCCGCAGCGCTCTTGATGCGGCCGTCCTCGCCGTCTCCGGCCTCGGTCACGCCCAGGTGCAGCGGATAGTCCCAGCCTTCGGCCATCATGCGGTGTACCAGCAGGCGGTAGGCCTGCACCATCACCTGCACGTTGCTGGCCTTCATGCTCAGCACGATCTCGTGGAAATTCTCGTCGCGGCAGATGCGCAGGAACTCGAAGGCGCTCTCCACCATGCCCTCGGGCGTGTCGCCGTAGCGGTTCAGGATGCGGTCGCTCAGGCTGCCGTGGTTGGTGCCGATGCGCATCGCCGTGCCGTGCTCCTTGCAGATGCGTACCAGCGGGGTGAAGCGCTCGCGGATGCGCTCCAGCTCCTCCGCGTATTCCGCATCGGTGTACTCGCGCACATCGAACTTCTTCTTGTCGGCATAGTTGCCGGGGTTCACACGCACCTTCTCCACGATGCGGGCGGCCACTTCGGCGGCATTGGGCGTGAAGTGGATGTCGGCCACCAAGGGGGCGTTGAAGCCTGCTGCACGGATCTGCTTCTTGATCTCGGCCAGGTTCTCCGCGTCCTTCTTGCTGGGCGCGGTGATCCGCACCAGCTCGCAGCCGGCCTCGATCATGCGGATGCTCTGGGCCACGGTGGCGGCCGTGTCCATGGTATCCGTGGTGGTCATGCTCTGCACCCGGATGGGGTTGTGGCCCCCGATGCCGATGTCGCCGATGCGCACGGCGCGCGTCCTCCAGCGTTCGTAGCGGGTGAGGCTGGGACAGTACTGCCAGGGAGCGAGGAGGGTGGAGGACATGAGCCGGTGGCCGCTGGGTTTGCCGCGGCGAAGATACCGGGGAACACCCCGGAGGTGCCTTCGGTTCAGTCCTTGAGCCGGGCGCGACCGTCAACGGGCGAAACGCGGTCGTCGAAGGTCCAGCCCGCGTTCTCCACGACGGCCTTCAGCACTTGGAGCATCTCGTTGCGCTGGGCTTCGGCGGCCGCATACAGGCCACTGGCCGCCACTTTGCCGCGGATCAGCTCCTTGGCCTGGGCGTTGATGCGGGTATGGTCGGCGGCGGAGAAGGTGTTGAAGGTGCCCTCCTCCAGGTCGTAGTAGTCCACATCGTGCTCCAGGGAAAGCAGTTTCGGCTTGTCCATGCCCAGCAGGCGCACGGTGCGCGAGCCTTCGTCGAACTCCAGCTTCATCCCCTCCAGATCGTAGCCCACGCTGGCCCGGGCGGTCACGCGCAGGATGGCCTGTTTCTGGTTCCAGCTCAGCTGCTTGGACCAGTCGAACCAGGCCGCGCTGTTGTCCCGGTAGGTGTAGAGCTCGGTGAAGTCGCCTTCCACGGTCACCAGCTTCAGCACGGGCCGCACCCGTTCCAGCAGCACCGTGGAGCTCACCTCTTCCGAGGGCGTGTCCGGCCGGTAGGCCTCCCGCGTCAGGAAGAACACGAGCAGGCCGACGGCCAGCAGGATCAACAGGCCTTTGATGCGGTCCATGGAGCGAAGTTCGTCATCCCTGCGTGAGCGGGTCGGGTTCCACCACTTCGGCGGCCGTGCGGCGGCGTTGCAGCCAGCCGTTCACAAAGAGACTGGCGAGGATGAGCGCGATGCCCAGGTAGGAGCCACCGGTCATCTTCTCCTCACTGCCCCAGATGAGCAGGGCGACGAGGATGGTGTAGACCGGCTCCAGGTTCACGGTGAGCATCACGGTGAAGGGCGAGAGCTGGCGCATGACGGCGATGCCCGCCACGAAGGCGAAGGAGGTGCACACGAAGCCCAGCAGCAGCTGGTAGATGATGTCGCTGGTGGGCAGGTCCCACAGGGGCGGAGGCAGGTCGCCCTGCCAGGCCAGCCACCCGCCGATCACCAACACCACCGCGGCCATCTCGTAGAAGCCAATGCGGATGGCGTTGTCGCGCTGGATCAGCTTGGCGTTGATGATGTTGAACCAGGCGCTCAGCAGGGCGCTGAGGGTGGCCACCGCGATGCCCAGCCGGTGCTCGGTCTCCAGCCCGAAGATCAGGAAGAGGGCGGCCACCACCACCAGGCCCAGCACCACTTCATAGGCGCGGACCTTCCGCTTGAACCAGAAGGGCTCCAGCAGGGCCGTGAACACCGTGCTGGTGCTGAGGCAGGCGGCGGCGATGCTGGCCGTGCTGATCTTGATCGCGCCATAGAACGTGATCCAGTGGGCGGTGATGATCACGCCGGTGAGCAGGTAGTGCTTCAGGTCGGGCGTGCGCGGCGAGATGGTGTGGCGCATCCACCATGCGGCCAGGGCCAGGCCCACCATGCCAATGACGGTGCGGGTGTAGACCAGGTGCAGGGTGTCCTGCTGGATGAGCTTGCCCAGGATGCCCGTGAAGCCCCAGATGAAGACCACCAGGTGGAGGAGCAACAGGGCGTTGCGACGGGCGTGCATGGCGGACGGTGCGGCAAGTTAGGCGTCCGCCGCGCTGCTCAATGGATGGCGCTGAGCTTCTCGCGCAGGCTGTTCACCAGGGTCTCCTGGCGGGTGATGGCCTCCTGCTTGCGGGCCTGGTCCTCCACGTTCTTCTTGATGGCCAGGACCAGTTCCTCCTCCTTCTTCTTCATGGCGCGCTCGGTCTCGAGGGCCTTGCGCTCATCATCCTGTGCCCGGGTCTGCTGCTTCAGCAGGCTGTTCAACTCCTTGGAAGCCTCGTCGCCCGGGCTCTCCGTCACCTCCTGTCGCTGGGCATCGATGCGCGGTGCCAGTTCGTCGCGGCGTTGGCGTGCCTCCTGCTGCTCGTTCACGGCCTCGGCGGCGCGCTGGCGGCTCTTCTCGATGCTGCTCTCGGCGCGTTCCTTCTCCCGCTGCAGGTTGGCCAGGTCGGTGCGCAGGCGGGCCAGCCCCTTCTCGGCATCGGTCAGTTCCTGCTGGGCCAGCTGGCGGCGCAGCGCGGTGGAATGCTGCTGCACATAGGCCTTGGCGGCATCGTGGATGCGCTGCTCACTGGCCGGGCCCACCCATCCGGCGGTGGTGAGGATGGCCACGTGCGCGGTGAGCAGGGGGCTGCCCTTCCGCTGTTCGGCCTTCACCAGCACACGCACCGTATCCGCACTGATCTGGGGCAGCAGCGCGGCCGCGGCGATCACCTCCTTCTTGTTGGACACGTCCCCGCTGATCCGCTTTAGTTCATCGCGCCAGTAGCTCTCCACGTACTTCACGTCCGTGCCCTCGAACACGAAGCTGTAGGTCGGGTGGATCCCGTCGCTGAACCGGAGGGACGAGACCTCGACCGTGGTCTGGGCAAGGAGTGCGGGCCCGGAGGCCAGCAGGGTAAGGGTCAGCGCAAGGGTCTTCATGGGGTGGGGGCGACTGCAAGGGCCATGCCGCAGCGATCAGTCGGCATCGTCATCCACGTGGGACACGCCACCGCTCACCACGAACTTCATCACATCGGCGGCACGGGCGTCCAGGGGCCTCACGTTGGCGCGGGGCACGATGAAGAGGTTGCCGCTCCAGTTGAAGGCGTGCGGCAGGTACACGGCGACCTTCTCGGGCCCCACACCGAGGTGTTCCAGATCGTCCTGGGTGATGAACCCGAGCCGCTCCACGTCGTAGCCACTGCCCAGCTTCACCAGCACGGGCCGGTCGAACTTCCGCTTGTTGCCCACGATGGCCTCCACCAGGTCCTTGAGCGCGTCGTACAGGGTCTTCAGGAAGGGGATGCGCTGGAGCAGCTCCTCACCGAGGTTGGCGATGGGCTGATACAGGAAGGTGCTGCCCAACCAACCCACCACCGTGATGCCGGCCACCAGGATCAGCAGGCCCAGTCCGGGGAACTCGGTCTTGATGATGCCGTCCAGGAAGGCGAGCGACTGCCAGATGGCCCACAGCATGATGGTGACCGGCACCAGCAGCAGCAGGCCTCGGAAGAAGTAGCCCAGGATGATGTGGCCGATGCGGCGCGGGGTCAGGCTCATGGCGTGGTAAAACTAACCACCGCTCAGCGCAGGGCGGCACGCACCTTCAGCGGGAGCGAGGCCAGCACCAGGGCATGGCTGTGGTCCGCCAGTTCCAACAGCAGCTTGTCGGGCACGCTGCCATCGGTGCGCACCGTGTTCCAGTGCCGCTTGTTCATGTGATAGCCCGGGGTGATGCCCGGGTACCGTTCGCGCAGCTCGATGGCCCGTTCCGGATCGCACTTCAGGTTCACGCTCACGAAGAGGTCCACGTCCATCAGAGCGAAGATCTTCCCTCCGACGCGGAAGGCCAGGGTGCTCTCGTCGAAGGGCAGGTCCTCGGTATAGCCGGGCAGGCGGGCGCAGTGGTCGCGGAACTCCGCCAGGGTCATGGCAGCAGGGCATAGAGCACCGGCCGGCTCGGAGCGGCATCGTTCATCAGGTGCGGCAGTTGCAGCTCCAGCAGATACTCGCCGTCGCGCACCGTGGAGGGGGCGAAGAGCAGCTCGGTGATGGTCCGCTCCAGGTCGATGGTGTTGGGATAGTCCCAGAAGGCGTGGTGCGCGGCCAGCACGCCACCGTCCTCCTCTCGGTCCACGCTGGGTAGGTCCAGGAGAAGGTGCTTCACGCCGATGCTGCGGAGCCAGGCACAGGCCGTGCTCTGCAGGTAGCAGGGATTGGTGCCGCTCCAGTCGCGCCTCGCCCGGTCATCCGTGTGGGGCAGGGTGCGCAGGACCAGGGCCTCGGGTGGACGTTCGTTCACCACGTTGCGCAGCTGCTCCAAGGTGATGACGTGGTCCACCTTGGCATCGGGTGCGCGCCGCGTCTCGGGCAGCAGGCTCACCAACTGCGCGGTGAAGAAGTACCGGGAGAGCATTCCGCCAACGGGGTGGCCTTCGGGACTGATGTGCCCCACGCTCTCGGTGTGCGTGCCGTGCCCATGTGGGTTGAAGTGCACGTTGCGGAAGTTCACCGGTGAACCGGCCTTCACGGCGTAGGTGATGTCACCATTGCGGACGGGTTCCATGCGCACGGGGTCCACCCACCAGGCACGCAGTTGGTCCGGGCCGTCGTGCAACGGCAGCGACAGGTCGATGGGCTTCGACAGGTCCACCCGGAAGGTGCGTCCCTTATGGCTGATCTCGGCGATCATCGTCCGTTACGAACAGGTCCGAAGCGATGCGGTCGGCGAAGTGCCGGCCCGCTCTGCTCAAAACTAATCGCCCATCCTTCACCAGCAGGTGACCGCGTTGCATGTGTGCTTCGGCGGCCTTCCGGTTCAGGGCCAGGGCGTCCAGCTCAAGCTGCTCGATCCGTACGCCTGCGATGGTACGCAGGCCGGTCAATAAAAGTTCGTTCGTGCGTTGCGCGGGGGTGAGGAACTCCTCTTCCCCATAGGGCGTGCCCTCCAGCAGGGCGGCGATGTAGCGGGCGTTGTTGGCCACGTTCCAGCGGCGACGGCGGCCATCGTAGGAGTGGGCCGAAGGGCCGATGCCGAGGTAGGGCACCCCCTCCCAGTAGCTGGTGTTGTGGCGGGAGAAGTGGCCGGGCAGTCCGAAGTTGCTGATCTCGTAGTGCACGAGCCCGGCCTGCTCCATCCGTTCCATCAGCCGGTCGAACTGTGCGCTCTGGGCATCGTCGCCGGGCATGGTCACCAGCCGCTTGCTCACCTGGTGGGCCAGTGCGGTGCGGGGTTCCACGGTGAGGCAGTAGGCGCTCAGGTGCGGCATGCCGCGGTCCAGGGCGATGGTGAGCTGTTCGTCCCACTCGGCCAGGGTCATGTTCGGCAGGCCGTAGATCAGGTCGATGGTCCACGTGCGGAAGCCGGCGGCGGCGATGAGGTCGATGCTGCGCAGGGCCTGTTCCGCGTTGTGCGCACGACCCATCCAAGTGAGCCGGTCCTCGCGGAAGCTCTGGGTGCCCAAGCTCAGCCGTGTGATGCCAAGCTCCTTCCACTGGGCCAGGCGCTCGGGGGTGATGTCGTCCGGGTTGGCCTCCAGCGTCACTTCGGCATCATCGTCCACGCCGAAAAGCTGCCGGGCCTGTTCGAGGAAGGCTTCGATCTCAGCTGGCTCCAGCAGGCTGGGCGTGCCGCCACCGAAGTAGATGGTGCCCAATGGGCCTTCCAGTTCGGATGCACGTTCCGCCAGTTCGCGGTGCATGGCATCGAGCAGCGCAGGGCGTCGGTCCAGCGAGGTGCTGAAGTGGAAGTCGCAGTACGTGCAGGCCTTCCGGCAGAACGGGATATGGAGGTAGAGGCCGGCCATGATCAAGCTTCAAGTCGCAAGTGTCAAGGCTCAAGACACAAGAAGCAACTGAAAAGGACCAACGGGGAACCCTAAAGCCACCCGAACCTTTGTAACCCTTGTGTTGTGGTTCCTACAGCTTGTCACTTGAGCCTTGGAGCTTGGGTCTTGTTTCTTGGGTCTTGCTATTCCTCGCTCACCAACGCCGTTCCCAACACCCCCTGGTTCAAGGTGATCCGGAAGGTGGTGCCCTTGCCCGGTGCGCTCTGCTTCACGAAGATGCGCCCACCATGGTACTGTTCAATGATGCGCCGGCTCAGCGATAGTCCCAATCCCCAGCCGCGCTTCTTGGTGGTGAACCCGGGCTGGAATACCGTCGCCTGCTGGGCCGCCGGGATGCCCTTGCCGGTATCGGTCACGTCCACATGCACCTCACCGTCCTCCGGCACCACCTCCAACGTGATGGCTCCTTCGCCCTCCATGGCGTCCACCGCATTGCGGATCAGGTTCTCGATCACCCAGCTGAAAAGGGCGCGGTTCAGCGGCACCTGCAGCTCGGTATCCGCCGGGGCCAGCACATCGATGCGCACGCGGCCCGGCAGCCGAGGCCGCAGGTAGAGCACGGTGGCGCGCAGGGTGTGGTAGAGCTTCTCGGGCTCCAGGCTCGGCGCTGAACCGATCTTGCTGAAGCGCTCGGTGATCACCTGCAGACGGTCGAGGTCCTTGCGCATCTCGGTCAGTGCCGCCGGGTCGGTGCCCTGTTCCTTCAGCAACTCCATCCAGGCCATGAGCGAGCTGAGCGGCGTGCCCAGCTGATGCGCGGTCTCCTTGGCCATGCCCACCCATACCTGGTTCTGCTCGGCATTGCGGAAGATGCTGAACAGTGCATAGGCCACGAGCAGGAAGAGCCCGAGGATGATGAGCTGCACGTAGGGGAAGTAGCGCAGCTGGGTGATCACCAGCGATTCCTCGTAGAAAATGTAGTGTCGGCCCTTGCCCGGAAGCTGGATGGCGATGGGCGGATTCGCCTTCTCCATCTGGGCGATGCGCGCCATCAGGGCGCTGCTGTCAGCGGCCACCTCCGGTTCGATGTTGCTGTGCTCGATCACCCGGAGGCGTGTGCTGTCGGTGTAGATCACCGGCACGGCCGCGGTGCTCATCACCGTTTCGCTGATGAATGACCGGATGATCCCGTCCATCACCTCCTGCAGTTCGGTGAAGACGCGTGAATCCTTGTAGTGCAGGTATTGCTTCTGGTTGCCGAACACCGCGATCTCGATGGGCGGCCGGAGCGCGGACATCGTCTTCAGTTCCTCCTGCAGCAGGGCGGGGTCCTTGGCAATGCGGTCCTCCAGGTTGCGGTGGAACTTCACCGCGCCCTGCGCATCGGTGATGATCACGGGCACGGTGGTGTTGTCGCTCACCACCTTCAGGTAGAAGGAGAGGTCCGCGCTGTTCTCGCTCACCAGCCGCAGCATGGCCTCGGCCCAGAGCTCCACCTTCTTGCGCTCCTCTTCGCGCAGCCGCTCAAAGAGCCTCTCGGTGTAGTTCACCAGTTCGGCGCGGTTCTGCACGGCCTCGGCCCAGAGCTGCACCTTGCGGCGCTCCTCGGCGCGAATGCGTTCCACGATGCGGTTGCTGTACCACAGCGAAGCGCCCACGATGAGCATGGCCGCCGCAGCGAGCACCAGTTTCCAGCGTTGTTTGCGCGAGTAGAGGTCCACCGGGGTGTGAAGTTCGCCAATGCGGACGAGGCGGGATCAGTCCTCGATGATGATGATGCGTTCCTGCTCGTCCTTGTCCTTGGTGTCCTTCACCAGCCGGTCCAGCCCTTTCCGGGGTCGTTCCTTGGACTGCGGTGCAGGCACGCTGTCCTCCTCCCATTGTACCTCGAAGCGGGGCGCGGTCACGGGATCGTTGGTGGTGCGTTCCGTGGACGTACCACCCGGTCGGAAGATGTTCAGCTCTTCGCGGAGGATGCTGCGGAGCTCCTCCTTCTCCTGGTCGAACTGCTTCTTGCGGCGCGCGGCGGCCATGGCCCCATCGTTGGCGAACTGCGGATCGCTGGCGGTGCCGTACATGTGCAGGAAGATGCGCATGCCCGTGCCGTCGTCAGCGATGGGGCCGAACTCATCCTCGCTGGCCTTGCCCATGCGGAAGAGGTCGCTGAGGCGGAAGTTGAGGTGGTGGTCGATGCGGTCGTCGAACCAGTGCGTGCCGCTGAGCTCGATGTCCATGGCCGAGCTGCGGACCTCCATGGCGGGGATGTGCACGGCGCCATTGCGGATCTCGATCTGGTTCTCCAGACGTTCGAAGCGGATGTCGTTGAGCCGTCGGCGCAGTTCGGCGGTGTTGACGAAGGGGGTGACCAGTTTGTTCTTCTGCAGGTGGTCGGCCACGGCGATCAGCGGCGCATGGCCTTTGATGCCCCCGTTCTCCAAGGCGATATCGATGATGCACACCAGCTTGTCCATGTCCAGTGCGAGCGCGGGCGAGAGCGGGGCCTGGAGCGCCACCTGGGCGCGGGTGCGGCCGCTCAGGTGACGGTGGCCGATGAAGTCCTGGCCGAAGTCGCGGAACTCGGCGAAGAGTTCTTTCACATCGATGTCCTGGAAGGTGGCGTGGATGGACAAGGGGTAGCTCCGCGCATCAGGCCCGCCACGTGCATCGAGCTCCAGATCGCCGAGCACGGCCCCTGAGGCGGTGTGCAGGCTCAACGGGGCGATCACCAACCGCTGGTCGGCGATGCGCACGGTGCCACTGATGTCCGTGGCGATGAAGTCCTCGAAGACCAGGGTGCCGATCCGGGCCTGCAGGTCCAGTGCGATGAGGCGTGGCAGGGTGAGGCGGTAGTCGCTTCCATTCGTGCTGCCCTCATCGCGCAACAGGGCGGCCAGGTCCATGCGCTCGGACCGTGCCTTGGCCTCGATGAGCAGCCGTTGGTCGTCGAACAACAGGTAGGGCATCAGGTTCCGCAGGGTCCCGCTGAGCTCCAAGGGTTGGTCCATGAGCAGCGCCGTGAGACCCTGCACGGTGGCATCGTTGCCGTTCAGGGTCAGATCGGCGTTCAGGCCGGTCACCCGGTGGCGCAGGCCCTTGAGCTTGAGGGCGGCTCCGCGCAAGCTGGCGCTGCCCGCGATGCGCAGGGCGCGCAGGTCCGCGGCCTTGATCGCGCCCACATCCCGGAGCTTGCCGTCCACCTTGGCATCGAGCTTCAGCCGCCCCTCCACCTGCTCCAGGGTGTCCACGCCGGCAAAGCGCAGCAGGTCGGCCAGGTCCATGTCGGCCTGGATATCGGCCTTCACCACGGCGTTGGTGAGGCCGTTGCTCTGCCAGTCGGCACGTAGGGAGCCACTGCCGGTGCGGGCCGATAGCCCTTTCACCAGGACCCGGCGCGGGGTGCCATCCGGGGTCAGGTCCAGGGCCAGCTCCCCATGGATGTCGCTGAAGGTGGCGCCACTGCTGCGCTCTTTCATTTTACCCTTGCTCACCTTGGCGCCCACATGGAGCGAAGGCCCCTTGCCGCTGATGGGACCCGCATAGCGCAGGGCCAGGTCCACATCGCCGTCCATGCCGTACCGGGTGAAGCGGCTGGCCAGCTCGGTGGGCAGCAGGCCGATGGCATCGCCCAGGTCCACGCCCAGTCCCTTGGCCTTCAGGTCCAGCTCATCGCCCTTGGGGCCGGGCACCAGGTCCAGGGTCACCTCCAGGGGCACGTTGTTGGACAGGAGCTCGCCCTTGGCGATGTGGAAGCCACCGTCCGCGCCGCCGAAGGTGAGCGCGACGTTCAGCGTGGCCTGCCGGTCCTGCAGCACGGGACGACCCTCCTGCTGCCAGTCGCGCAGGTGCAGGTCACCGGCCAAGGTCATGCGGTTCTCCGCTTCCGTGAATCGTCCGCGAAGTGCCAGTTCATTCGCGGTCACCATGATGGCCAGCGCTGAACGTGCATCGCGGTAGCGGACCAGCGCACCGTCCACGCTCACGCGTTCCAGTTCCAGGGGTGAGGATGCCGACGTGGAGTCGCTCTTCCAGATGGTGTAATTGTCGCGGCCCTCCTGGTCGAGCGCGGGGTAGAGCCGCACGTCGCTGCCGTGGATGCCTTTCAGGGTGTATCGTCCTTGGAACAGGTCCCACAAGCTGAACTCAAGGAAGAGTTCCCGGGCATGGAGCAGGGTGTCGGGCTTGGCCCCGTCATGCCGCACCTCGCGGGCGAGCACGTCGGTCAGGCGGATGCTGGCATCGGGGAAGCGCGCGATGAGCGTGAGGTCCATGTCGCTCACGGTCACCGGCGCGTTGAGGCGCTGGTTGAGCGCGCCCACCAGCTTCACCTTGGCCTCTGCATCATACACGTTGGCCAGCACCACCAAGGTGCCGAAGGCCAGGGCGAACAGGCCGGCCACGACCAGGAACACGGTACGGAGACGACGGAGCATGGCGGAACGCGCAAGGTACCCGGGGCACCCTGCACGCTAACGGCAATTCCCGTGCAGTTCGTTCACAACCCCGTGTTACTGGGGCTCAACGACGTTTCGTCAGGAAGAGCACCTCCTTTTCGGTGAGGTGGCGCCACTTGCCGCGGGGCAGGTCCTTCTTGGTGAGCCCGGCGAATACCACGCGGTCCAGCTTCACCACCTCGTAGCCCAGCGTCTCGAACATGCGCCGGACGATGCGGTTGCGGCCCATGTGGAGTTTGAGGCCCACCTCCTTTTTGGAGGAGTCCTGCACGAAGGTGGCCTCATCGGCCTGCGCCGGCCCGTCCTCCAGCTCCACACCTTGCACCAACTGTTCCAAGTGGGCCTTGGTCACCGCCTTGTCCAGCGTCACGTGGTAGATCTTCTCCGCGCCATGGCTGGGGTGGGTGAGCTTCTTGGCCAGGTCGCCATCGTTGGTCATCAGCAGCACGCCCGTGGTGTTGCGGTCCAGCCGGCCCACAGGGTAGAGGCGCTCGGGGCAGGCGTTCTCCACCAAGGCCATCACGGGGCGGCGGTCATGCGGGTCGTCCGTGGTGGTGATGAAGTCCTTGGGTTTGTTCAGCAGCACGTAGCGCTTCTGTTCCATGCTGAGGCGCTGTCCGCCGTAGTGCACCTTGTCGCCGGGGCGCACCTTGGTGCCTAGCTCGGTCACCACCTTTCCGTTGATCGTGACCACGCCGGCCTTGATCAGGTCGTCGGCCTCGCGACGGCTGGCCACACCGGCCTGGGCCAGGTAGCGGTTCAGGCGGATGAGCCCATCGCTTTCGGCGTCGGCCTTGCGGCCCCGGCGGCTGTTGGGGTCGGGGCCCCGGCCTGTGGTGCGTTTGGTGGAGGGATCGCGCTCGCGTTCGGCCCAAGGGCGTGGTCCGGGCTTGCGGGTCGGGCGCTGGGACCGGCCTTCGCCTTCCTCGCGGAACGGACGACGCGTAGCTCCGGCGCGTTCGCCGCTGCCGCTCCGTGGTGCACGGCGCTCATCCCGCTCGTCCCCGCGGTCGGGACGTGGGCGGGCAGGTCGGGAGGAGGTGGGCCGTGCGGATGGCCGGCGGGGTGCCTGGCCTTCGCGATCATCCCGGAACGGACGGTGGGTGGCTCCGGCGCGTTCGCCGCTGCCACCGCGTGGTGTACGGCGCTCATCCCGCTCATCCCCGCGGTCGGGACGTGGGCGGGCAGGCCGGGAGGACGTGGGTCGTGCGGATGGCCGGCGGGGTGCCTGACCTTCCCGGTCATCGCGGAACGGACGGCGCGAGGCTGCGGCGCGTTCGCCGTTGCCTCCGCGGGGACCGCGACGCTCTTCAGGCTCATCGCCGCGATCGCTGCGGGAGCGGTCGGTCCGGTCGGAGGTGGAACGGGGGGCGGGCCGGGAGGACTTGCGGGGCGCACCGGGGCGGGCAGGGCCTTTGCCGGGGCGGCGCGCGCCGCGGCCGCGATCAGAACGGTCGGTCATGTAGGGTGGGGTAGAACGCGTCGGGGACGTGGTGAATGTAGGGTTTGCCGCCGGGGTGGAGGATGATGCTGATGATATCGAACCGCAGGCCAAGGGTGCAGCCGGACTCCTGCACGTAGGCGTTGGCGGCCTTGATCAGGTGGCCGCGCTTGCCCTTCTTCACCGCTTCGGCGGGCTGCCCGTACTGGTCGCTGCTGCGGGTCTTCACCTCCACGATCACCAGTTCCGGACCCTTCCGAGCGATGATGTCCAGCTCGTGCTTGCCGTGTGTCCAGTTCCGTTCAAGCACCTCATAGCCAGCATCTTCCAGGAAGCGGCATGCGAGTTGCTCCCCTTCGGCACCGGTACGGTTGTGCTCAGCCATGTGTTGGATCATCAGAACGTAACCCTGTCGGCCAGGCTCCGTTCAACGCCAAAATTGGACAACATTTCGACCACTCCGTTCGGAACGATCTTTACCCATGCGCCCCATCCTTCGATCGATCAGTCTGCTGGTGCTGGCCTTCCTGGCCGGTGCCACGCTCGTTTCCGCCCAACCCTTCGAGGGCGTCATCGAATTCACCAAGACGACCGGACCGGTGGTCACGTCCTATCGCTACTACGTGAAGGGTGACCGCATCCGCATCGAGGAGATCAGTGCCCGCGGCGAAGTGCAGGGCATCATGCTGGTGGATACCCGGGACAAGACCGTTACGGCCATCAGCCCGGAGCGCAAGCTGTACATGGACGTGCCCAACATGCGCCTGCCCAAGGACGTGGAGACCGAGGTGAAGAAGACCGGCGAGATGAAGGACATGGCCGGTTACAAGTGCGAGAAGTGGGTGGTGAAGAGCGTGAAGGAGGACCGTGTGCTCACCTATTGGGTCGCGGCCGATGAGTTCACCTTCTTCGTACCCCTGCTGGAAACGCTGAACCGCAAGGATGAACAGGCTGTGTTCTTCCTGGAGGTGAAGGACAACCGCGGCGTGTTCCCCATGCTGGGCGTGGAGCACAAGATGGACGGCGCCGAGGTGAGCCGCCTGGAGGTGACCAAGGTGACCAAGGGTGCGCAGAAGCCCGCCCTGTTCGAGATCCCGGCCGGCTACAACAAGTTCGAACGGAACTAATGGCCTGCAGGGAACCCTGCGTTACACCGACGACCCTCCTTCGAAGCTCAGCGTCGCACCCTTCGCGGTGGCGCTGAGCTTCGCCTTTTGGCCGAACACCAACGCCCGGTTGTCGTCGATGTGGCCGGCGGGGAAGCCGAAGCATACGGGGTAGGTGGTGTCGCCCAAGGCATCGGCGATGATCTCCTCGGCGGTCTTGCCGAAGGGGTCGACCGGGTTCTTGTCGCGCATATCGCTCATCCCCCCCACGATGAGCCCGGCCAGGTCCTTGAACCAACCCGCCAGCCGCAGGTTCTGCACCATGCGGTCCACGTGGTAGAGCAGCTCGTCGAGGTCCTCGATGAACAGGATCTTGCCACGCGGGTCGATGTCGTAGGGCGTGCCGCGCAAGGCGTAGAGCAGGGAGAGGTTGCCACCGATGAGGACGCCTTCGCACTGGCCCATGCGGGCTGCGGGCCATGGGCTGCGGGCCACGGGCTCGGCGTCCCCGCTCAAGCCCGAGGCTCGTGGTCCGAAGCTCGTGGCCACCACTTGGAACATCTCCCCGAACAGCGCGGCCCGCAGTGTCTCCCGCGTGGCCTCCGTCTTCGCCCCGATGTTGAAGGGCATCTGTGCGTGCAGGCTGGCGATACCCATGGTGTGCAGGGCGTTGTGCAGCACCGTGATGTCGCTGAAGCCCACGATCCACTTGGGGTCGCGGCGCAGCGCCGACATGTCGAGGTGGTCGAGCAGGTGCACGGTGCCGTAGCCGCCGCGGGCGCACCAGATGGCGCGGACGGTGGGGTCGTTCAGGGCGGACTGGAGGTCGGCGGCGCGTTCTTCCGCAGTGCCCGCCTGCTGGAAGTGCTTCCGGCCGATGCCGTTGCCCAGCTTCACCTTCAGGCCCCAGCTTTCGGCAAGGGCGATGCCGTCGCGCAGCTCCTCCACGGTGATGGCCCGGGCCGTGGGGATCATGGCGATGGTGTCGCCGGGGCGCAACGAGGACGGGATGTTCATGGTCAAGCCGATGCGAAGTTGACCGTTCAGGCAACACGGCCTCAGGTCAGCATCCTGACAACTGACAACCGCCAACTGTTGATACCGGGTACTTTCGCGGTCCGAAGAGCCCGACCCCGTGAAGGAACCCGCACGCCATACCATCACCGCCGCCCTGCCCTACGCCAACGGGCCGCTGCACATCGGCCACATCGCCGGGGCCTACCTGCCGGCCGACATCTATGTGCGCAACCTGCGCCAGCGCGGCAAGGAGGTGCTCTTCATCTGCGGCAGCGATGAGCATGGCGCGGCCATCACCATCCGCGCCATGAAGGAGGGCACCACGCCCCGCGCCATCGTGGACACCTACCACGCCTTGATGGGCCAGGCCTTCCAGGACTTCGGCATCCACTTCGACATCTACGACCGCACCAGCAGCGAGCTGCACCGCGAGACCTCGCAGGGCTTCTTTCTGAAGCTGCTGGAGAACGGCGCATTCAGCGTGCAGGAGGAGCAGCAGTACTTCGATGAGGAGGCGAAGCAGTTCCTGGCCGACCGCTACATCATGGGCACCTGCCCCAGCTGTGGCAACCCCGATGCCTATGGTGACCAATGCGAGAAGTGCGGCAGCGCCCTCAGCCCCAAGGACCTGATCGATCCGCGCAGCACCCTCAGCGGCGCCAAGCCCGTGCTGAAGCCCACCCAGCACTGGTACCTCAAGATGGACGAGGCCCAGCAGTGGGTGGACACGTGGATCAACACCGGCATGCTCGATGGCACGCAACACCATGACCCCAAGGAGTGGAAGGCGAGCGTGCTGGGCCAGTGCAACAGCTGGCTGAAGGACGGCCTGCGCCCCCGCGCCATGACGCGCGACCTCGACTGGGGCGTTCCAGTACCGCTGCCCGGCGCCGAGGGCAAGGTGCTCTACGTGTGGCTCGACGCGCCCATCGGCTACATCAGTGCCACCAAGCGCTGGGCCGCCGAACACAACACCGACTGGGAGAAGTGGTGGAAGGCTGACGATACCCGTCTCATCCACTTTATTGGCAAGGACAACATCGTTTTCCACGCCATCATCTTCCCCATCCTGCTGAAGCTGCACGGCGGCTATGTGCTGCCGCAGAACGTGCCGGCCAACGAGTTCCTCAATCTCGAGGGAAGGAAGATCAGCACCAGCCGCAACTGGGCCGTGTGGCTGCATGAATACCTGGAACGCTGGCCCGGGCGGCAGGACGAGCTGCGCTACTGCTTGGCCACCATCATCCCCGAGCAAAAGGACAGCGAGTTCACCTGGAAGGACTTCCAGGACAAGAACAACAACGAGCTCGTCTCCATCGTCGGCAATTTCGTGCAGCGCGTGTTCGTGCTGTGCCACAAGTACTACGACGGTAAGGCGCCCGCCTCCGGTGAGAAGCTCGATCAGGACATCGCGCTCTGGAGCGCGGTGCATGGGAGTGTGGAAGAGGTGGCGAAGCACATCGACCACTTCCGCCTGCGCGATGCGCTGAGCAGCGCCATGAACGTGGCCCGCGCCGGCAACAAGTACCTCAGCGACAGCGAGCCTTGGAAGCTCGAGAAGTCCGATCCCGAGCGCACGCGCACCATCTTGGCGAATAGCCTGAACATCGGGGCGGTGCTCAGCATCGTGCTCGAACCCTTCCTGCCGCACACCACCGCGAAGCTGCGCCGCATGCTGGGCATCGGTGTGCTGCCGTGGAACGAGGCCTTCCGCAGTGACCTGATCGGCGAAGGCCAGGCGCTGGGCAAGCCAGAGCACCTCTTCAAGCCGATCACCGACGCGGAGATCCAACCCGAGATCGATCGCCTGCATGCGAATGCGCCGGTCGAGACAGCCCCTGCCTCTGCCCCTGCCCCTGGTCCTGCTCCTGCCGCCCCAGTGGCTAAGGCGAACATTGCCTTCGACGACTTTGCCAAGCTCGACCTGCGCGTGGGGACCATCGTGGCGGCCGAGCGCGTGCCGAAGGCCGACAAGCTTTTGAAGCTGAGCATCGAGATCGGTGAAGCATCACCACGCACCGTGGTCAGCGGCATCGCCATGCACTTCTCACCGGAGCAGTTGCCCGGTCAGCAGGTGGTGCTGGTGGCTAACCTGGAGCCGCGGAAGATGCGCGGGGTGGAGAGCCAGGGCATGGTGCTGATGGCCGAGGATGCCAGCGGCAAGCTGGTGTTCGTGCAGCCGAAGGACGTGGTGGCTCCGGGCGGAGAGGTGCGTTAAGCTCCTGCTTCTTCGCGGGGCTTTTCGCCGCCTTGTTTCTCACCCAAGTACTTCGGCAGGTCCATTCCGGCCATGTCGAAAAGGTCCTTCAAAGGAGGTACGCTCTTGTACAACCCGCTGATGAAGCCCGCGGTGCTGCCCTTGCCATCTCCTTGTTGGCCGCCTTCCCAGACGGTCACACTGTCGATCTTGATGTTCTTGATGGCCTCGGTCTGCAGGCGCACAAGCTCGGGAAGCTTGTCAGCCACGAGCAGGAGCACGGCATCCTTGGGGTCATCGCCGGCGCTCTTCACGATGCGCTCCAAGCCCTCGGCCTGCTTGGTGAGGATCTCCTTCAGGCCGCGTGCCTCGGCCTCCATTTTGGCGTAGAGCGCATCGGCTTCGCCTTTGGCCTTTTCCCGCAGCTGCTCGGCCTCGGCCTGGGCTTGGATGATCGCTTTCTGCTTCTCGATCTCGGCGCTCACCACCACACTGGCGGTCTGTGCGGCCCGTTCGCGTTCGGCCCTTGCCACTTCGGCCTTGCGTTCTGCATCGTAGGCCTCCTCCAAGGCTTTGGCGCTTTGCACCTTTTCAGCCGCAGTGGCCCGGCGCAAGGCCTCGGCTTCGCGTTCACGACGTTGGGCCTCGGAGTCCGCGATCTGGATCCGTGACTGGTTCTCGCCTTGAACAGCAGTGGCATTGGCCTCGGCGCTCTTGATGCGGGTGTCCCGTTCGGCCTCCACTTTGCCGATGCTCTCATCGCGTTTCGCCTGGGCGATCAGGATCTCCTTGTCCTTCACCGTCAGCGCCACACCGGTATCCCGGTCGCGTAGTAGGGCCGCCACGTTCAGGTCCCGCTCCTTCTCCGCATCGGTCTTGCCGATGTCACCCATGCGCTCCATGTCGGCAACACGCATCTTGGCCTCGTTGATGGCCTTTGCGGCCGCTTCCTTGCCCAAGGCCTCGATGTAGCCGCTCTCGTCCTTGATGTCCGTGACGTTCACGTTGATCAGCTTCAGACCGATCTTGCTCAGTTCGCTCTCCACGCTGCCGGCCACGTTGGTGAGGAACTTGTCCCGGTTGCTGTTGATCTCCTCGATGTCCATCATGGCCACCACAAGGCGCATCTGGCCAAGGATGATGTCCGTGGCGAGGGAGTGTACCGAGCTCTGTTGAAGACCCAGGAGGCGTTCCGCGGCATTCTCCATCACACCGGGTTCGGTGCTGATGCCGACCGTGAACTTGCTGGGCACATCCACCCGGATGTTCTGCTTGCTGAGCGCGCCCACAAGGTTCACCTCGATACCGATGGGGGTGAGGTCAAGGAATGCGTAGTCCTGGAACACCGGCCAGATGAAGGCTGCGCCGCCGTGGATGCACTTCGCTGACTTCTGACCGTCCGGCCCGGAGCCGACCTTGCCGTAGACCACCAGGATGCGGTCCGAGGGGCAACGTTTGTAGCGGCCGAGCAGGGTGGCCACCAAGGCGAAAAGGAAGATGACCGCAGCAGCGATCACAATAAGGGTGAACGGCATGGACGAAGTGGTCAGATGTTGCGTGTTACGATCAGTGTTCGAGGGTCGGCCAGCCCGGAGACCTTCACCCGGGTACCGGTAGGTATGGGTTCCTGGTCATCCGTTACGGCTTCCAGTTCCCGGAGCGCACCCTGCACCTGCAGGCTCACCTTACCCTGACCCTTGCGGGATGCGGGTATCTGCAGGTAGGTGTTCCCTGTGTGACCCAATGCGTTCCGCAGGTCCAACGTACCACTATGGCGCAATTGTGCCGCCTTGTTCAGGAGCCACATCATGATGGCCACCATGGCGGTCCCGGCCAGCGCGCCCACCACCACCGCCATGGTCTGGCTTGATCCGCTCTTGTATGCGGCCAATCCCGCCCAACCGAACAGGGTGAAGAAGGCGATGAAGTTGCGTAGCGTGAAGAAGCTGGCCCCTACACCGTCATCACCGGCCATCGCATCATCCACATCCCCGAGTGCAACGCTATCGTCAGCGCCAAGGAAGGACAGAGCACTTTGTACGATGAACAGGAAGGAAAAAAGGAGGGAAATGCCCCAGAGCAGCTTCTCAAATGTCCCCAGTTGTTGCCACCAAAGCTCCATCGGGCAGGTCGGATGTTTCCGCCAATGTAGATCATTGCGGCCTTTCCTCCAGCCTTGGCGCGCATCAGCGGCCCGATCTGCCTACGGGATCCACTTGATCCCCGAGAAGTCCGGCTTGCGCTTTTCCAGGAAGGCGTTGCGGCCCTCCTTGGCCTCCTCGGTCATGTAGGCCAGGCGCGTGGCCTCACCGGCGAAGACCTGCTGGCCCACCATGCCATCATCCGTGAGGTTGAAGGCGAACTTGAGCATCTTGATGGCGGTGGGGCTTTTGGCGAGGATCTCCTGCGCCCATTCCCACGCCGTGGACTCGAGTTCAGCGTGCGGCACCACGGCGTTCACCATGCCCATCTCGTAAGCGCGCTGCGCATCGATGTCGCGGCCCAGGAAGAAGATCTCACGGGCATGCTTCTGGCCCACCATCTTGGCGAGGTAGGCGCTGCCATAACCGCCATCGAAGCTGGTGACATCGGCATCGGTCTGCTTGAACACCGCATGTTCCCTGCTCGCGATGGTGAGGTCGCACACCACATGCAGGCTGTGCCCGCCGCCCACGGCCCAGCCGGGCACCACGGCGATCACCACCTTGGGCATGAAGCGGATCATGCGCTGCACCTCCAGGATGTTCAGGCGGGGCATGCCGCCCTCGTCCACATAGCCCTGGTGTCCGCGAGCCCGCTGATCGCCGCCACTGCAGAAGCTCCATCCGCCGTCCTTGGGGCTGGGCCCTTCGGCGCTGAAGAGCACCACACCGATGCTGGTGTCCTGGTGCGCATCGTGGAAGGCTTGGATCAGTTCGCTCACCGTGTGCGGGCGGAAGGCATTGCGCACTTCGGGCCGGTTGAAGGCGATGCGGGCCACGCCGCCGCTCTTGCGGTAGGTGATGTCGGTGAACTCCTTCGCGGTGGTCCATTGCGGCGGTGCAATGGCGCTCTTCATGCGGGCCTTGGTCATCGGGGTGGCTATAGGCGACAAATATCGGGGTGGGCGTGGTGGGCACGTCAGGAATTGCGAACTTGGTGGTAGCATGGAAGCCCCCACACGCATCTTCGTGGCCGACGCGCAGGAGCTCGTGGCCGTGGGTGTGCAGTGCTGGCTGGAGCCTGAGCCGGATCTGGAGGTGGTGGGCCATGCCACCAGTGGCTCGGCCACACTGGACGGGGTCGCATCGGGTGGCGTGGACCTGGTCCTGCTGGAGGTATCACTGCCGGCGATGGATGGCATCGACACCATGCGGGCCATCCGCAGGAAGCACCCGGAGGTGAAGGTGCTGGCCCACTCCATGCTGAGCGAGATCGAGTATGTCAACAGCATGTTGATCGAAGGCGCGAGCGGCTATTTGGTCAAGGGTGGTCCACGGTCGGAGCTGGTGGGGGCGATCCGGGCGGTGCTGGCCGGCGAACGGTACCTGAGCGCATCCGCCAAGCACAGCGTGGAGGCCGGCTATGCGTACACCGAGAAGCACCCCGGTGGCGAGTACATCGGCCTCACCCAGCGCGAACGGGAGATCATCCGGCTGGTGGCCTTGGAACGGACCAACGGGGAGATCGCGGCCGCGCTGTTCATCAGCGAGGACACGGTGAAGACCCACCGCAAGCACCTGATGACCAAACTGAACGTGCGCAGCCTGGCGGGCCTCGTGAAGTACGCGATCGACCGTCGCTGGGTGTGATCCCCTATTTGTGGGTATTGTGGGTGGGGTGTGGCGCTGCGGACTTTTGGACCGCAGGCAGCATCAACGCCACACGTCATGGAAAAGCGGCTCAACCTCACCTTCGAAGCGGCCCTACTACTGGCCCTCTTCGCCCTCCTGGGTCTGTCCCTCGTCGCCTCCCCGGTTCCCCCGCGCAACGAAGTGCTGATCTCCGGGTGGCTCCTTGCTGATGAGGACCGCATGGACGATGCGGTGCTGGTGGTGGAGCTGGAAGGCCGGGATTGTCTCTTTGCCGAGCTCTTCGACAATGGGCAGTTCTTCTTCCGACTCCCTGTGGGGACCAAGGCCACCCTGCTGTTCATCAAGCCGGGCCATCTGCCGAAGGAGGTGGTGGTGGACACCCACAACGCCATGATCACGCCGAAGGCCCAGCGCGAGAACCGGAAAGTGAGGTTCGAGGTGGTGCTGGAGGAGGAGAGCAAGCGCCCCGGTCGCCGCTATGAAGGACCGGTGGGGTCCATCCACTTCGTGCGCGGCACGGGTACCATGAAGGTGAAGCACGACCTGCGGGTCGTGGCCGATGATCGGTCGCCGGCCAACAGCATGTCCGGGAGCACGGCACATGCGCGGGAGCAGTAGGACCGGCCGGCCCAAAGGAAGAGGGGTCCTCCATCGGGGACCCCTCTTTCATTCGCTCATTCGACCTGGAACCGCTGGGTCATGAGCAGTCCGTTCTCATGCTGTGCCAACAGGAGGTAGCTGCCGACAGGGATGCCGCTCAGGTCCACTTCGGACCGGCCTCCTTGCACCGTGGCCTGCAAGAGGGACCTCCCGGCAAGATCGAGCACCTGTAAGAACAGGGGTCCGGTCCAAGTGGTGTGGAGCTGAAGCATGGGCGAGCTTGCCGGGACAGGGTTCGGGCCGATGGAGAGGTCGCTTCCCGGATCCGCGTCTACGACAGTCGTCGGAATGAGCGGCCCGCAGATGCATACCACGCACAATCCCGTGTCGCCATAGAAGAGGAAGTCGCACGGCTGGGAACAGAGGTCCATGATGATGGTATCTCCGACCACGTTCAGTGGAATGGGCAGCCCCCCTTGTGATCCATCCACACAGGAGATCGGGTCGAAGAGGTACGTGTATGGGCCTGTGCAGCTGTTCCACAACGCCGAATAGGGCCCGAAGGCCCACAGGCCATCGCAGCCATTGGTGGGTGGGACCACGTAATAGGTCGTGAGCGTGGTCTGGGCCGATGCGCTGGACATCCAAGCGAACAAGCTCATGAACGCGGCAAGGATGCGAAGCTGCTTCATGAAGTGAAGCTAGCGTGCGTGATGGGGT
>CAUJFM010000251.1 GCA_963169595.1 Bacteroidota bacterium
ACTTTTCGCCATGTCCAGCGCGGACAAGGTCTACGACCACATCGTCATCGGCTCCGGGTTCGGCGGCAGCGTGAGCGCCATGCGCCTGGCCGAAAAGGGCTACGATGTGCTGGTGCTGGAGAAGGGCAAACGCTGGAAGCCTGAGGACCTCCCCCGCTGCAACTGGAACATCCGGAAGTACCTCTGGGCGCCGCTGCTGCGTTGCTTCGGGCCGCAGCGCATCGACATCCTCAACCGGATCATGGTACTGAGCGGCACCGGCGTGGGTGGAGGCAGCCTCATCTATGCCAACACGCACATGATGCCCGGCGACGCCTTCTTTGAACATCCGGCCTGGGCCCCGTTCGGTGATTGGCGCGCCCGCTTGGCACCCCACTATGTCACAGCCCGCTTCATGCTGGGCAGCACCCGGTATGAAAAGGAAGGCCCCGAGGATGCCGTGCTCCGCGAGATCGCCCGTGAAATGGGCCGCGCCGATACCTACAAGCCGGTGGACCACGTGGGGGTCCATCTCGGCGACCCGCACACCGCCACCGACCCGTACTTCAAGGGACTGGGCCCCGAGCGGCGCGGCTGCATTGAATGCGCCAACTGCATGGTGGGCTGCCGCCACAACGCCAAGAACACACTGGACCGCAACTACCTGTGGTTCGCGGAACGGTATGGTGCGCGCATCGAGGCGGAGACCGAGGTGGAACGCATCGAGCATCGCGATGGCCTATACCACGTGCACACCCGGCGGAGCACGGCCTGGGGCGCTGGGGAACAGCACGTGTTCCGGTCCAAGGGCCTGGTGGTGAGCGCCGGGGTGCTGGGCACCTTGCGGCTGCTCTTCCGCCAGAAGCACGACCTGCGCACGCTGCCTGCGCTCAGCGACACGCTCGGCGGCAACCTGCGCACCAACAGTGAATCGCTCTGTGGCATCGCCGGCATTCCCGCCAAGATGAACCACGGCATTGCCATCAGCCGGGTGTTCGCGCCCGATGACCACACCCACATCGAGCTGGTGAAGTACGGCGATGGCTCGGGGGCCATGAGCGCGCTGAGCACCATCGCGGCGGGACCCGGGCACCCGTTGCTGCGCACGCTGAAGGTCCTGTGGAACACGATCACCTCCCCGCGCAAGGTGTGGAAGGTGCTGCGGCGCGATTTCGGCCGGCACACCATCATCCTGCTGGTGATGCAGAGCCTGGACAATGCGGCCACCATGCGCTGGAAGCGGGGCCTCTTCGGGCGTCAGCTCCGCGTGGAGAACGATGGTCAGCGCTCCGTACCAGCCTACATCGGCATCGGGCAGGACGTGATGCACCGTTACGCCGCCAAGACGGACGGTGTGGCCATGAACGCCGTGACGGAGGTGCTCTTCGACATGAGCAGCACCGCGCACATCCTGGGCGGCTGTCCCATGGGCAGCGATGCCTCCAACGGCGTGGTGAACGAGCGGTTCGAGGTGTTCGGCTATCCGGAGCTACGCATCCTGGACGGATCGATCGTACCGGCCAACCTGGGCGTGAACCCCAGCCTGACCATCACCGCGCTGAGCGAATACGCCATGAGCCTCGTGCCCCGGAAGCCCGGCACGCAACGCCCCACCCTGCAGGAGGAACTGGCCGCCCGCACATGATCAGCCCTCCTCTACCTGCTCGCTCGCAGCGGAGAGCGGGGGCACCAGGAAGGTGGTCGGATGACGGCGGAACCGCTCCCGCACAGCACCCACAATGGGCCTCAGTTCGCGCAACGGGATGCCGCGCGAACGCAGGGCCAGCGTCAGCGACAGACCGAAGCTCACGGCGAAATTGACGAAGCCGATCAACCCGATGCCCAGCACGGACCACACCACGGTCCACGTCTCCACCTGCCCTTGCGCCCCGACAAGACCCAGCCCCAGATTGCCTGCGGCGAAGGTGATGTGCCGGATATCCAGCGGCAGGCCGAAGAAGCTGCCCACCATGCCCACCGACCCCATGAAGACCCCGAACCAGAAATTGCTGATGATGCCCGGCGCGTTGCGCTCAAAGTAGGCGGCGATCCGTGCGCGCTTCTCCGGCCCCAGCCACATCTTCAGCACCGGATGCTCCTGCAAGCGCTGGGGGATGCGCCCATGCACGGACCAGTTGCCCACGCTGCCCGCGATAAGCCCCGCGAGGAACAGGAAGATCCCGGCGATGGCCGCGTGCGGAAGGGCCAGCGAGGCAAAGGGATGCAGCTCATGCAGCATCTTGGCCGACTTGTGGGCCAGCAGGTCCGGTCCCATGGCCCAGTTCCAACCCATGGCCAGCAGAACGGCCACCGGAAAGGCCATGAACACATTGCCCACGAACGCGATGAACTGCGACCGGAAGACGCGGGCCACGAGCACGGCCAGTGCCCCGTAGTGCCGCGCGCCCTCCTTGCGACCGGCGTCCAGGGATGCCGCGATGGTGGCGGCCGTCATGGCCGGCTGCTTGGTGGCCAGCGTGAGGTGCAACAGGTAGATGCCGATGAAGACCCAGGCGTAGTTGAGGCTGTACAGCAGGGCATAGCCGAAGGGGCTGGCCTCGACCGTGGCCATCCAGGCCTTGATGAGGCAGGCCATGGCCACCAGTGCGCCTCCACCCAGGGCGGTCGAGAGCATCCGCCGGTACTCCTGATGCGACGTGGTGATGTAGTGCTCACCGGTACGTCCCGTGTGCTGGGTGATCTCCCGCGCCACCACCTGGGTGCTGGCATTGAGGAAGGCCGAGACCCGGGTGCTCCCCGAGCTGAACAGCAACAACTGTTTCAGGAGCTGTACGCGCTTGCTCGCCGGCGTGCGGCCCGGATCAATGGCCAGGATGGTGAGCACCGCCTCCAAGCGGTCCAGCATCTGCTCCATGCGCATCAACTGCTGGTTCACCCGCATGGTCATGCCGAAGCGCCCGGCATGGCCATAGGCCTCCGTGATCACCTTCCGGCATTCGTCGAGCAGGGCGATCGTCCGTCGATGCCCGGGGCCATCCGTATCCCGCGCGTCCGCCGAGGTCCGGATGCACTGCAGGTGCTCGTCCAGGTCATCGGCAAGCAGCAGGAACGGATTGTCGAGGTTCTCCCGGTCCGGCACCATGCGGAGCACCTCCGCATCGAAGGCCTTCCCGGCGATGCGCAACCCGAGCACCTGCGCCGCGAACATCAGCTCCCTCACGGCGTGCACGTCATCCTCCGGAATACCCAACAGCTCCAACAGCCGGATACAGCGCCCCTCGTTCAGGGCCATCACCCATTGCGGGTCCCCTTCCCGGTAGAAGACGTTCACCAGGAGATGGTCGGAGGTGCCCTGCTCCGGCTGGGGCGGCAGGACCCGGTAGCCGATCCTTCGCCGCAGTTCGGGCCAGAACTCCCCGCTGGGCAGTCCGGCATCCGTCAGGGTGCGGTGGAAGGTCATGCCTGCGGTGATCCGGCGCATGTAGGCCGAGAGCCCCGCACAGAGCACGGGATCGTTCTCCAGAAGGGTCACCAGCGCGTCGAATCGGGGCACCACATGGTCCTTCCATTCCTGCGATGTAGGACGCACCACCTGCACCAACCGGGCAAGCGGGTCCAGTTCGCGCCCATCGTAGCGGGCGATCTCCTCCAGGCAGCGGCGCAAGGGCGAAGCGGTCACGGCGCCAAGATAGCCGCCATGGTCCCGACAGCCCTCTGTGGACCATGGGCGGTGTGGCCCTCCCGGGCGGTGAGGCCGAACCCGCATCTTTGCAGCGCATGGCAACTCATCTGGTCACCGGCGGCTGCGGATTCGTGGGCCGTAACATGGTCAAGCGGCTGTTCAACACCACCGCCGATCGCATCCTGCTTATCGACGATCTCAGCGTGGGCACCCACCCCGACACCTGGGCGCCCTGGAAATGCAACGGCACCGATCGCGGCATCACCGTCTACGGCGACGGCCGTGTGCTCTTCCTGCAGGCCGACCTGCGCGATGTGCTGCGCGAACTGAACAAGGACCCGGAATACCTGGCGAAGCAGCACGGACTGGACGTGGTGCGCTTCAAGGACATCTTCCACTTCGCCGCCATCGTGGGCGGGCGCAGCAAGATCGACGGCGACCCCATGCTGGTGGCGCAGGACCTGAGCATCGATGCGGAGATCTTCCTCTACGTGTGCCGCAACAAGCCCCAGCGCTTCCTCTATCCCAGCAGCAGCGCCGCCTACCCCATCGACCTGCAGACCGAGAGCAACACGCTGCAGCTGAAGGAGACCGACATCGACTTCAAGAAGATGGGCGAGCCCGACATGACCTACGGCTGGAGCAAGCTCACGGGCGAGTTCCTGGCCAAGATCGCGGCCAGCCATTACGGCGTGCATGTCACCTGCATCCGCCCCTTCAGCGGCTATGGCGAGGACCAGGACCTCTCCTACCCCGTGCCGGCCATCGCGGCGCGTGCGGCGAAGAAGGAGAACCCCTTCGAGGTGTGGGGCACCGGCAAACAGGGCCGCGACTTCGTGCACATCGACGACGTGCTCGACCTCACGCTGCTGGCCATGGACAAGATCAGCGATGGCCGGGCCATCAACATCGGCATGGGCCGGCTCACCAGCTTCCTGGAGCTGATCGAGGTCTTCACCGGCTTCGCGGGCTACAAACCGACGATCAAACCCCTGCTGGACAAGCCCGTGGGCGTGCACAGCCGCTACTGCGACATGACCTGGGTGGAACAGAACCTCGGCTGGAAGGCCAAGATCAGCATCGAGGAAGGGATGCGGAGGGTGTATGAAGCGGCGAAACACCGATCAGGCAATTAGAAGATCAGACGATCAGAAAATGGAAATGCCCTCTTCCGCCGGATCATCTGGTCATCTCATTCTCTGATCCTCTGATCATGCACGTCGTTTGCTTCGGCCCAGGCCCCAAGTTCAAGGGCGGTATCGCGCAGTACAACACGGCGCTGGCGCGGGCGCTGAAGGATGAAGGCGCGCAGGTCACCATCGTCAGCTGGACGCAGCAGTACCCCGCGATCATCCCGCGCGAGTTCGTGGACAAGGCCAGCCGCAGCAGCTTCCTGGAGGGCTACGACATCCCCGTCCACTACCTCACCAACTGGAACGACCCGCGCACGTGGTGGAGCACCGCGAAGGACATCGCCAACCTGAACCCCGACAAGGTCATCCTGCAGTGGTACAACCCCACGCAGGGCATCCCGCTGAACACCATCGCCAAGTACTTGCGGAAGCACACGAACGCGGAGATCCTCTTCGACCTGCACTTCGTGGCCGCCAAGGAGCAGAGCAGCCTGGACGCGCGGCTCACACGCATGGCCCTGCGGCACGGGCACAGCTTCATCGTGCATGCGCACAAGACGGCGGAGGAATTGAAGGCGCTGATGCCGGAGAAGGAGTTCGAGATCACTTTGGACGGGAATAGGAGTGGCGAGTATCGAGTGGCGACAGGCGCGGGAGGGCCGCACCCTGCAGCACCCCACAAACCCCCACACCCAAAAACCCCCCAACCAAAACA
>CAUJFM010000252.1 GCA_963169595.1 Bacteroidota bacterium
CCATGCTGATTGATGCTGGGCAGTCCCTTGCCCTTCAGCCGCAGGATGTGATTGCTCTGCGTGCCGGGCTCGATCTTCACCTTGGCCTTGCCGGTGACCAAAGGCACCTCCACCTGGGCGCCCAGGGCTGCATCGATCACACTGACGAAGACCTCGTGGTGGAGGTTCCGTCCGTCGCGGCGCAGCTGAGGATGTGCCTCCTCCTCGATCACCACGAGCAGGTCGCCCGGGATGCCCCCTGCCGGCGCCTCGTTGCCCATGCCGCTGATGTTGAGCTGCATGCCCTCCTCCACACCGGCCGGTATTTGGATGGGCACCACGACCTCCTCACGTACCAGGCCATGCTCATCGCTGCCCGGTGCGCGCTTGCTCACGGTCTGCCCCATGCCGCCGCAGGCCGGACAGGTGCTCACGGTCTGCATTTGGCCCAGGAAGGTGCTCTGCACGCGGCGCACCTGACCGGTGCCACCACAGGTGCCGCAGGAGCCGTACTCGCTGCCCTTGCCACGCACCAGCTTGGTGACCTTGATCTTCTTCTCCGCACCGTTCGCGATCTCCTCCAGGGTCAAGCGCAGGCGCACCCGCAGGTTGCTGCCCTTGATCACGCGTCCACGGCCGCGCTGGCCACCAAAGCCTCCACCGAACGCACCGCCACCGAAGGCCTCCCCGAAGATGTCGCCGAACTGGGAGAAGATGTCCTCCATGTTCATGCCGCCACCCTGGAAGCCACCGCCGCCCATACCGGGGCCGGCATGGCCGAACTGGTCGTAGCGCGCCTTCTTCTCGGGATCGCTCAGGATCTCGTAGGCGCTTGCTGCCTCTTTGAACTTGTCCTCGGCAGCCTTGTCACCCGGGTTCTTGTCCGGGTGGTACTTGATGGCCAGCTTGCGGTAGGCCTTCTTGATCTCGTCGGCCGAAGCGTTCCGGCCAACGCCGAGCACCTCGTATGGATCGCGCTTGCTCATGGATGTGTGGTGCCGCTTATTCCCCTACGACCACTTTGGCGTACCGGATCACCTTGTCGTGCAGGGTGTACCCGTTCTCCACCACGTCCAGCACCTTGCCCTTGAGGTCATTGGTCGGGGCCGGGGCCTTGGTGATGGCCTCGTGCCGGTCGGTATCGAAGGGCTGGCCCTTCTCGCCGGCCATGGGCCGAACACCCTGGCTGCCCAGGATGTGCATCAGCTTGTTGTAGACCAGGTGGAAGCCTTCCCGCATCACCGCGACATCCTCCACCTGTGCGTTGTTGGCGATGGCTCGCTCCATGTCGTCCAGCACGGGCAGGATGTTCTTCACCGTGTTCTCCCCGGCGAACTGGAGCATCTCCAGCTTCTCCTTAGCGGTACGCTTGCGGAAGTTGTCGAACTCGGCGTTCAGGCGCAGCCACTTGTCCTTCAGGTCGGCCACATCCGCGCGGGCGGCCTCCAGCTCACCGGCCAGTTCGGCCACATCCTTGCGGCCGCCAGCCTCGGCATCACTGCTCACATGCTCGGCGGCAGCCTCGCTGGCGGCCGTCAATTCATCCTTCACTTGTTCGTCCTGGCCCTCAGCAGCAAGCGGCCGAGCGGTCGCTTTGGCAGATTCCGGTGCTTCGGCACTGACGTTGGGTCGTTCCGACATGGTCTTTGGTCGCTTTTTGAAGATCATCGCTGAGGGGTCAAGGACAGTGCCGATCGCCGAAGTGCACCGGCCGCGCGAAGGTCGGGGACTTTTTGGCAGGAAAGGCCCACCGCAGCATGGCGTGGCACTGTCGTGAACGCGACAGCCCCATGCCTTGGGCATGGGGCTGTCGCGTTCGGCAGCAGGACCGTCAGAGGCTCTTCACGTGCTTGTCCAGCTCCTGGTGCAGCGCCATACCACGCAGGTTCTTGGCGATGATCACCCCGTTGGGGTCGATCAGGAAGCTCATGGGGATGGAATTGACGCCGTAGAGCTGGGCGCCCTTGGAGTTCCAGAAGCCCAAGTCGCTCACATGGTACTTCCACTTCAACCCGTCAGCGGCGATGGCCTGCTTCCACGACTCGCGGCTGCGGTCCAGGCTCACGCTGTACACCTCGAAGCCCTTGCCGGTCTTGAAGCTCGCCTTGTTGTACTTGTCGTAGGCGGCCACCACGTTGGGGTTCTCCATGCGGCAGGGGCGGCACCAGCTGGCCCAGAAATCGATGAGCACATACTTGCCTTTCAGCTCGGAGAGCTTCAGCACCTTGGTGCTGTCGGGGTTCATGAAGGCGAGCTCCGGGGCCTTGTCCCCGATGTTGGTCCCCACCTTGGCGGTAGCCTGGTCACCGGAGGCATCCTTCTCCAGGCGGGCCGTGAAGCCATAGATGGCGAGCAGGGCGACCGCGGCCACCGTGACGATGCGAGCCTTGGACATGAGCGTGCTGAATTTCATGGGGCAAAGGTAATTGCGGCACCGGGGGCGTACCCAACACCGTGCCACGATCATGGGAAGCCTGAGCGGCCTGTTCAGGGCAAACGTTCGATGCGCGCGCCGATGGCATTGAGCCGCTCGGCGATGCGCTGGTAGCCTCGATCGATCTGCTCCACGTTGTCGATGATGCTGGTGCCCTCGGCGCTGAGGGCCGCGATCAGCAGCGACACACCGGCCCGGATGTCGGGGCTGGTCATGCGGATGGCCCGGAGCGGGGTCTGGAAGTCGTTGCCGATGACCGTGGCCCGGTGCGGATCGCACAGGATGATCTGCGCGCCCATCTCGATGAGCTTGTCCACGAAGAACAGGCGGCTCTCGAACATCTTCTGATGCACCAGCAGGCTGCCCTTGGCCTGGGTGGCCACCACCAGCACGATGCTGAGCAGGTCGGGGGTGAAGCCCGGCCATGGCGCATCGGCCACCGTCATGATGCTGCCATCGATGAAGGTCTTGATCTTGTAGTGGTCGTGGGCGGGGACCAGGATGTCATCGCCCTGGCGGATGACGGTGATGCCCAACCTGCGGAACACGTCAGGGATCATGCCCAGGTGATCGTAGCCGGTGCCGCGGATCAGGATCTCGCTGCGGGTCATGGCGGCCAGGCCGATGAAGGATCCGATCTCGATCATGTCGGGCAGCAGCGTGTGCTCGGTGCCGCCCAGTTCCTTTACCCCATCGATGGTGAGCAGATTGCTGCCGATGCCCGTGATCTTGGCCCCCATGCGATTGAGCATGTGGCAGAGCTGCTGGATGTAGGGCTCGCAGGCGGCGTTGAAGATGGTGGTGCGTCCTTCCGCCATCACGGCCGCCATCAGGATATTGGCGGTGCCGGTCACACTGGCCTCGTCGAGCAGCATGTAGGCCCCCTTCAGCTTCCGGGCCTCGGCCTTGTAGAAGCCCTCCTTCGGGTCGTAGCGGAACTCGGCACCGAGGTGCTCGAAGCCGATGAAGTGCGTGTCCAACCTGCGCCGTCCGATCTTGTCGCCTCCGGGCGTGGGGATGTAGCCGCGTCCGAAGCGGGCCAGCGAGGGGCCCACCACCATCACGCTGCCCCTCAGACCACCACCCATCTGCTTGAACTCGGGCCGCAGGAAGAACTCGATGTCGATGTCCTTGGCGGTGAAGCGCCAGCTGCCGTTGCCCAGGGACTCCACCTGCACGCCCATGTGGCGCAGCAGGTCGATCAGCTTGTTCACGTCCACAATGTCCGGGACGTTGTGGATGGTGACCGGCTCGGCCGTGAGCAGCACCGCGCAGAGGATCTGCAGTGCCTCGTTCTTCGCTCCCTGTGGTACAAGCTCGCCTTTGAGGCGGCGGCCGCCTTCGATCCTGAAACTACCCATGTGTTTGGAAGGGCGGGTCCTGTACGCCCATCACCGCCAAAACAACAACGAACACCAAGGGCTTGCGGGTATCCAGCCCACCAGCTTTCAACGATCCGGTGTGGCGGAGCTGCGACCGGGCGTCAGTAGCGGTTCTTCTTGCGGTTGCGGTGGCGCTTCTTGCCCCCGCGCTTGCGCACCTCGGCCTCGTTGCGCGGGCCACCCTGCTGGGACCGCAGCAGATCAGCGGTGTGGGCCAGCTGGAGCTCCTCCTTGATGCGGATGCTTCCCTTGCTCAGGTCGCTGAGGTCCTTCAGGATCACCCCGTCCGGCACCGTGTCGCGGTTCCACACGAGGAACTGCCGCTTCATCAGGTTGGCGATGAGCAGCGCATACGCTTCGCGCTCGGGGCCCGGCTCCATGGCGGCGCACTGGGCGATCATCCGCTCCACCACCTTTCCATAATGCCCGAAGCGGATGTCGGAACGGGGGTACTTCACCGGGGCCGGCTTGCTGTCCAGCTCCTCGGGGGTCGGCGGTGGATACGGGGCGTCCACATCGAGCTTGAACTCGCTCATGATGTGGAGGTGGTCCCAGAGGGTGCGTTCGAAGTTGTCGCTGTTCCGCAGCTGGGGATTGAGGCGCGCGATCACCTGGATGATCGCCTTGGCCTGCCGGGTGCGCTGTTCGCGGTCCTCCAAGGCGAGCACATGGTCCACCATGCGCTGCACAAGACGACCATATTCCGGGATGGGCAGGCGCGGGCGCTGCGTGTTGTAATCGAGGGTGATGCCGCTCATGGGAAACGTGGTGTGGGCGCAAGCCCCAAGGGCCGGACCGAGGTCAACGGCGCGCTAACGGGCGAAAATTAGGCAAAAGGGCGTTGCGGCCGCAGGTGGTCCATAAGCAAAAGCCCCCCGGTCGTCGGACCGGGGGGCTTCCTTTCGATCAGGTGCCGGCTCAGAGGCCGAGCTGACCCTTGAAGTTGCGGAACTCGAGGTCCTTCATGGCCTTGTCGCGCAGGCTGCCATCCTTCTGCACGGCGAGGGCGAGCTGGTTGCGAACCATGTCGCCGTTGCTCTGACGGGCGCCGATGATGGCCATGAGGTAGTGGCCCATGGCGCTGTCCTTGTCGCTGCTCTGCTCCAGGATGCGCTGTGCACCGGCGGCGTCACCACCCAGCATCTTGGCCAGGGCTGCGTTGAAGGTGTTGTTGCCAGACATGTTGCCGTTGGCAGCACCGTAGTCGCCGTTCTGGATGTCGATGATGCCCATGTTGTACTTCACCTCCGGACCGGCGGCCGTGGCCTTGCGGTACAGCTCCATGGCCTTCTTGCGATCGCCCTTCAGGCGGGCCACAACACCCAGGTTGTTGGTGCTGATGGGGTTGTCCTTGATGCTGTTGGCGCGCTGGAACTGGGCCTCGGCCTCGGCCAGCTTGTTCTGCAGCATAAGGATGTAACCCACGTTGTTCACACCGCGGTAGTCGTTCGGGTAGATGCGCTCCACTTCCTTGTAGATGCGGAGCTTCTCGTTCAGATCGTTGGTCAGGGTAGCGGCGAACATCAGTTCCTCCACGTTCAGCGAATCGGCCATGGTGCGGCTCATGGCCGTCAGCTGCTCATCCGTCTTGCCCACGATCTGGTAGTTCAGCTTCATCTCGCTGCGGCGCAGGGCGGGCAGGATATGGTCGCGGATCTCCGTGTAGGTGGCGGCCATGTTCTTGATCTCCTGCTCGCGCTTGTTCACGTCAGGGTACATCTCCAGCACGCGGATCACCAGTTCCTTGTCGGGCACTTCGCTGGTGGCCATCATGGCCTTCTTGAAGCCGTCCCAGTCCTCACCGCGGGGGGTCAGGGTGTAGAAGGTCTCCGCCTTGGCAGCCTCCACCTTGGCGCGGCCCAGGTCACCCTTGGCCCACTTGGACGCGCTCTCGGCACGCTCGGTGGCGAGATTCTCGTTGAGACTGAGCTCACCCTCGGGGCTGGCCCACGCATCCACGGCCAGACCGGTGAGGTTGATATTGCCCTTCTTGGCGAAGCCCTTGATGAAATCGGCCATCGCCTTCACATCGGCCTCCTTCAGCTCGCCGGGACGCACCACGCTGGAGTTCACCAGGTAGTTTATGGTGGCCTCCTGCGTGTGGTCGGTGATGCGCACAAAGGCGTCCTTGGCCATCAGCACCTTGTCGTCGCTCATCACGAGCAGCGGGGTGGTGATGACACCGTCGGCCACCTTGACAGCGGTAAAAGGCAGCTCCTTCTTGCCCTGCTTGCCCAGGATCTTCACCATCAGCTCGCTCTCGGCCATGGCGGGGGTGTAGGCCACCTTACCGGTGTAACTGAAGGCCTTGCCGGTCTCGTAGGGGATCACCGTGTAGTTCCCCACGGCCTTGTCACCCTGGAAGCCCACCATCTTGTAGGGGGTCTCACCACCGGCATAGGTCAGTGTCGGGGTCAGCTCCACCTGGGCCTTACGGTAGAAGTACTTGCCCGGGAAATTGCCGTTGATGCTCACCGCCACGGAGTCTCCCTGGACGATCAAGGGCGAGGGGTCGACCGTGTACTTGATGTTCTCAACGTACTTGTTCATTTTTCCCAAGCCGCCACAACCGCTGAGCACCAGCGCTGCAACGGTCGTCAGGGCGAGGCCCTTGAGGTGACGCTTTTCCATGAATGCGATGCGTGTTACGTGATTTCGGCTGCAAGTATAAACACTTGCCCCCCAGCGCCCTGCACGTTCATCGTGGATTTCTCCACACCGACCGGTGGGCATTACAATGAACCGATGCGGTAACCAACCGGCACATCGGTGTTCATCTGGTCCACCAACCTGTTGAAAGCCTGCTCGTCATGCAACAGGTCCCGATCACCAAGGTCCACCACCAGCACACGCTGCCCGCTCCGCTTCTGGAGGTGGTCCAGGTAGCGCTCCTGCAGCTGCATCAGGTAGTCCACGCCGATCTGCTGCTCGTAGCTCCGCCCTCGTGACCGGATCCGCTCGCGCACCCGCTCGATGCCCAGATGCAGGTAAACGATGAGGTCGGGCTGGGGCAGGTCGGCATACATGATGCCGTAGAGGTCCATGAACAGCGCATACTCGTCCGGCGGCAGCGTCACATGGGCGAAGACCAGTGATTTGCCGATGGAATAATCGGCGATCGTGCAGTTGGAGAACAGGTCCTGCTCGGTGACCCGCTTCAGTTGATGGTACCGCTGGGCCAGGAAGGACAGCTCCACGGAGAACGCGTAGCGCTCGGGCTCCTGATAGAACCTTGGGAGGAAGGGATTGTCATCGAACTCCTCCAGCACCAGCCGGCCGTGGACCATGGCGGCGAGGCGGCGTGCCAGGGTGGTCTTCCCGGCACCGATGAGGCCCTCGATGGCGATGTAGGGGTAGCGCATCATGCACCCACGGGGTTTTGCAGGAGGTCGTTCAGCAGCTGGAGCACCGTGCGGCCCAGGAGGGGATGCACCCAGCCGGGCGCAACGTCCGCAGCAGGCGCCAGGGCGAAGGTCCGCTCGTGCATCCGCGGATGGGGCACCTCCAGACCCGGGGAGTTAACCACGCTCCCGGCGATGAGGAGCAGGTCGATGTCGATCGTGCGAGCTCCATACCGGTGCCCCCCGGTGCGGCGACGTCCCAAGGTGGTCTCGATGGCCAGCACCTCGCCGAGGATCTCTTCGGGGGCCATGGTGGAGACCAGGAGCAATGCGCGGTTCAGGAACAGACGGTCGTCGGTGAAGCCCCAGGGCACGGTCCAATGGTCGCGGCTGCGTGCGACCACCCGCCCCGCGCGAACGCCCAGCAGACGCTCAGCCTGGCCGAGGGTGACCACGGGGTCCCCCACGTTGCCACCAAGCAAGAGAAGTACTTCACGCTCCACCATGACCGGGCGGCAAAGCTATTCCTGCCTTCCATCCCCCGGCCCTCCCGCTCATGTGATCGGATGCCTCGCGTGCGCCATGTCCCGGATAGTTTCGCATCCAGAACATCATCACCATGCGCCAGTTCCTCAAGTTCATGTTCGCCTCCATGCTGGGCACCCTGCTGGTCGGCGTCCTGCTCATCTTCCTCTTCATCGGCCTCATCGCAGCCGTTGGTGCGGGCATCGCCTCGACCGACAAGCCCACGCATATCGACAAGAACAGCGTGCTGCACCTCACCTTGGACAAACCCATCGTGGACCGCAGTTCGAAGGACCAGCTGGACCTGGACCTCGGCCCCTTCACCAGCACCTCCACCATCGGCCTCAACACGGTGCTGGCCAGCCTGGAACATGCCAAGACCGATGATCACATCAAGGGCATCTTCCTCGATCTGGGGCTGATGGATGGCGGTTTCGCCACCCTGCGCGAGATCCGCACCAAGCTCGCCGAGTTCAAGGCCGAGACCGGCAAGCCGGTGATCGCCTTCAGCGAGCTCTACACCCAAGGGGCCTACTACCTGGCCTCGGTGGCCGACGTGGTGTACCTGCAGCCCAAGGGCGACCTGGACTACCGCGGACTGCGCAGCGAGTACATGTTCTACAAGGGGCTGTTCGACAAGCTGGACGTGGAGGTGCAGTTCATCCGCGGGTCGAACAACGAATTCAAGAGCTTCGGCGAGGTGTACACCGAGGACCGCATGAGCCCCGCCAACCGGGCGCAGATCCGCCTCATCCTGGACGGCTTCTGGAACGACCACCGGACCGCCATCTCCGGGGCCCGCAAGATCGCCGGCGACCGCCTGGACGTGATCGCCGACAGCCTGCTGGTGCGCAGTGCGGATGATGCACTGGCCCTGGGCATGGTGGACGGTGTGAAGTACCGCGACGAGGTGATCGCCGAGCTGAAGACCCGCATGGAGCTCGACGCGAAGAAGGAGGTGGAGCTGGTGGAGCTGGGCAAGTATGCCCGCTCGTTCAAGGGTGGCCTCAAAGGCTCCAAGCGCGAAGCGAAGGACCAGCTCGCCATCATCTATGCCGAAGGGGGCATCTCCAGCGGCAAGAGCAGCGATGGCACCATCGGCAGCGAAACGTTGGCGGAGGCCATCCGTGAGGCCCGCGAGGACAGTGCCATCAAGGCCATCGTGCTGCGGGTGAACTCGCCCGGCGGAAGCGGCCTGGCCAGCGAGGTGATCTGGCGCGAAGTGAAGCTCGCCACCGAGGTGAAGCCCGTGGTGGTGAGCATGGGCGATGTGGCCGCCTCGGGTGGCTATTACATCGCCGCGCCGGCCAACAAGATCTACGCGGACCCCACCACCATCACCGGGTCCATCGGGGTCTTCGGCATCATTCCCAACATGCAGGGCTTCTTCAACAACAAGCTGGGCATCACCTTCGACGTGGAGAAGACGCACCAGTACGCGGACATGCTGACGGTGAGCCGCCCGCTGACCGAGGGTGAGAAGCGCGTGTTCCAGCAGATGGTGGACGAGTTCTACGACGGCTTCAAGGAGCGCGTGGCGGAAGGGCGCAAGCTGACCCTGGCCCAGGTGGACAGCGTGGGTCGCGGCCGCGTCTGGACCGGCGTGGATGCCAAGCGCATCGGACTGGTGGATGAGCTGGGCGGGCTGGAGGATGCCGTGAAGGCCGCAGCGGACATGGCCGGCCTGGTGGACTACAAGACCGTGGACCTGCCCCAGCAGAAGGAGCTCTTCCAGCAGTTGATGGAGGACCTGAACAGCCAGGCCCGTGCCTGGGTGGCCACCCAGTGGCTGGGCGAGGATGCCCGCCTGTTGGAGCAGTACCGCAGCCTGCTTGAGGTGAAGCGCGCCACGGGTATCCAGGCCCGGATGCCCTTCGAGCTGGTGGTGCTGTGACCGTATGAACCACGAAGGGCCCCGGATCTCCCCGGGGCCCTTCGATCGCCCTAACGATCAGTTCACTGACCAAAACCTGACCGTGGTACGCAGGGGCGGAACGGAAGGTTACGGGACGCTGAAAAAAAAACGGCATCAGGCCACCTCCACGTGGACACCGCTGTGGTTGCGCACGTTGAGCACCCGGCCATCCTCCCAGATGAGGTACTGCCCCTTGATGCCAAGCAGGCGCCCTGACACTTCGGGCATTTTCTCCAAGGAAACACTGTTGACCTTGGGCGGATAGGCCAGCACCGGGTAGTGGAGCACGCGGGCCTCCTCTTCCTGGAGCAGATACGGCGCCAGGTCATCGCGCAGGGTGGTCAGGGCGAGGGTGCGGGCATGGTACAGGGCATCCACATCCGGCGGCACCTGCTTCAACATGGCGCGCCAGTTGGTCTTGTCCGCGAACAGCCGCTTGAGGTCCACCTCGATGAGGCCGGCCAGCTGCCGGTACGGGACCCGGGCGATGACCAGCGCCGCCACAGCCCCCTGGTCGATCCACCGGACGGGCACCTGGGTGCTGCGGGTCACCCCCACCTTCACATTGCCCGTGTAGCTGAGGTAGACCACATGCTCCGTGGCGTGGTGGCTCCGCTCCCATTCGGGATCGCGGCCCTCTCCCAAATGAGCCCGGCATAGCTCGGGATGCACGATGCACTCCGCCGCCTCGGGGGCGCTCTGCAGGCAGGGGTAGCAGAAGCCCTGTGCGAAGAGCTTCTCCACCCGGCGGCCGCAGCTCACGCAACTGAGCACCCCGGTGGCGCGCAGGGTGAACGGTCCGCCGATGAAGGGTTCCAGTTCGAGCGGCCCGCCCGCCGTGGCCAGCGCATACCGCACCCGGTCCTCCTCGCCGGCGCCTGCCAGCATCTTCCTCAGTTGCGTTCCGTCGTCCATGCGGGCCGGTCCGTATATTTTGGGCTGAAGATAGCCGGCCCCATCTTCGCGGTCCCTCCCACCATGCCTGTCAACACCCTGTTCTCCTTCCTGATCAAGAAGCGGCTGCAGCAGATCGAGCTGTTCCGCGACAACCCGGGGCCGGCGCAGCTCGAGGTCTTCCACTCCCTGCTGCACGCCGCGCGCTACACGGAATGGGGGCGCCGTCATGGCTACGAGGATATCCGCGATCCGGATGAGTTCCGCGCCCGGGTGCCTCTGCAGGACTACGAGGCCATCAAGCCCTATGTGGCCCGGCTGCGCAAAGGGGAACAGAACCTGCTGTGGCCCACGGACATCCGGTGGTTCGCCAAGAGCAGCGGCACCACCAGCGACCGCAGCAAGTTCATCCCTGTGAGCCGCGAGGCCCTGGAGGAATGCCACTACAAGGGCGGCAAGGACCTGATCGCGCTGCACTACCAGCAGTTCCCGGAAAGCAAGCTCTACCAGGGCATGAGCTTGGTGGTGGGCGGCAGCAGCAACATCGAGCAGTTCCGCAACGATGCCTACAGCGGCGACCTCTCCGCGATCATCATCCGCAACCTACCGATCTGGGTGGAGGTGCGCCGTACACCCGTTATCGAGACCGCCCTGCTGGACAACTGGGAGGTGAAGATCGAGAAGATGGCGCGGGAGACCCTGCGCGAGGACGTGCGCTGCATCGCGGGCGTGCCCTCGTGGACCTTGGTACTGCTCAAGCGCATCCTGGATCTCACGGGCCGTTCGAACATCCTGGAGGTATGGCCCAACCTGGAACTCTTCATGCACGGGGGCGTCAGCTTCCGTCCTTACCGCGCGCAGTTCGAGGCGCTCATCCCCTCGCCCACCATGAACTACTTGGAGAGCTACAACGCCTCCGAGGGCTTCTTCGCGGTGCAGGACCGACGCCATGCGGACGACATGCTGCTGATGCTGGACTACGGCATCTTCTACGAGTTCCTCCCCTTGGAGGAGATCGGGAGCGCCTCGCCACGGACCTTGCTGCTGCACGAGGTGGAGGTGGGCCGCCAGTATGCGCTGGTGATCAGCACCAATGGCGGCCTGTGGCGCTACATGCCGGGCGACACGGTGCGCTTCACCAGCGTGAAGCCCCATCGGGTGCAGGTGAGCGGCCGCACGAAGAGCTTCATCAACGCCTTCGGCGAGGAGCTCATCGTGGAGAACGCCGACCGGGGCGTGGAGGCTGCCTGCCTGGCCACCGGCGCGCTGGTGAACGAGTACACGGCCGCACCGATCTACATGGACGCCGATGCGCGTGGCGGGCACGAATGGGTGATCGAGTTCGACCGGGCGCCCGATGATCTGGCGCGGTTCGTGCAGGTGATGGACGACACCATGCGCGCGATCAATTCCGACTACGATGCCAAGCGCCGGGGCGACATGGCCCTGCGCGCCCCCGTGGTGCATGTGGTGGAGAAGGGCACCTTCCACGGCTGGATGCGCTCGCGCGGCAAGCTGGGCGGCCAGAACAAGGTGCCACGCCTGGCCAACGAGCGCACCTATCTGGAGGCGCTGCTGCAACCAACGGCCACATGAGGACCCTTCCCCTGCTTGTTGCCCTCCTGTGGGCCTTCGTCCTGCGTGCCC
>CAUJFM010000253.1 GCA_963169595.1 Bacteroidota bacterium
ATCAGTGCGTTGCGCACGGCATTGGCGCGGTCAGCACTCAGTTTCATGTTGGCGGCCTCGTCACCGGTGTTGTCCGTGTAACCGCCGATCTTCAGTTTGGCATTGGGGAAGGCGGCGAGGATCTCGCTGAGGTTCACCAACTGCTCGTTGCTCTTGGCCATGTCGATGGCTGCGCTGCCGGTCTTGAAGGTCACGCGGTCGAAGTTGAACCAGGTGGTCTTGTCCACGGGGGCGGTGCCTTCGATGAACGCGATGAGGCCGCGCTCCATGCCGGCGGTATCGCCCTTCACCGTGAATCCGGAAGGCAAGTTCTTCAGGAAGCCGGTAATGGTGGCCGCCACCGGGGCGCTGACCACCTCGGCCTCCACGGCCGGTGCTTCCGGCAAGGGGACCTCCACCGCGTGCGAAGCACTCTTGTTCAGGTGCGGGGCGATGATCAGGGCCACGATGCTGGTGAGCTTGATCAGGATGTTCATCGAGGGGCCGCTGGTGTCCTTGAAGGGGTCGCCCACGGTATCGCCGGTAACGGCGGCCTTGTGGGGGTCGCTGCCCTTCTTGTAGGTCTGGCCGTCGATCTGCACGCCCTTCTCGAAGCTCTTCTTGGCATTGTCCCAAGCGCCGCCGGCATTGTTCTGGAAGATGCCCATGAGCACGCCGCTCACGGTGATGCCGGCCAGCAAGCCACCGAGGGCCTCGGCGCCGAAGAGGAAGCCCACGATCACCGGGCTGAGCAGGGCCAACGCGCCGGGCAGGATCATTTCGCGGATGGAGGCCTGGGTGCTGATGGCCACGCACTTCTCATACTCCGGCTGGGCCTTGTACTCCATGATGCCGGGGATTTCGCGGAACTGGCGGCGCACCTCCTTCACCATATCCATGGCGGCCTTGCCAACGGCGCTGATGGCCATGGAACTGAACAGGAACGGGATCATGGCGCCCACGAAGAGCATGGCCAGCACGTTGGCCTTGTAGATGTCGATGCCGCTGATGCCGCTCAGGCCCACGTAGGCCGCAAAGAGCGCCAGGGCGGTGAGGGCGGCGGAGGCGATGGCGAAGCCCTTGCCCGTAGCCGCCGTGGTGTTGCCCGTGGCATCCAGGATGTCGGTGCGCTCACGCACCTCCTTGGGCAGGCCGCTCATCTCGGCGATGCCGCCCGCGTTGTCGGCGATCGGTCCGAAGGCGTCGATGGCCAGCTGCATGGCCGTGGTGGCCATCATGCCGGCGGCAGCGATGGCCACGCCGTAGAGGCCGGCCAGCTCAAAGGCGCCGTAGATGCCGGCAGCCAGCACCAGGATGGGCAGGAAAGTGCTTTGCATGCCCACGGCCAGACCCCCAATCACGTTGGTGGCGTGGCCCGTGCCGCTCTTCTGCACGATGCTGTCCACGGGCTTGCGGCCCATGGCGGTGTAGAACTCGGTGATGTAGCTCATCAGGAAGCCCACCACCAGGCCCAGGATGATCGCATAGAAGATGTTCATGCTGGGGTAGATGGTCTCAATACCGTTGCGCACGAAGGTGATGGTGTCGCCGAACATCCCGCCGATGACAAACCAGCTGGCGATGGCCGTGAGCAGGATGCTGCCGATGTTCCCCTTGTTCAACGCGGCCATCACGCTGTCGCTGTCCTTACTGATGCGCACGAACCATGTTCCGATGATGCTGAACAGGATGCCCAGGCCGGCGATCACCATGGGCAGCAGGATCGGGGCCATGCCACCGAAGCTGTCCTGGCTCACCACCTCGCGCCCCAGCACCATGGTGGCCAGCATGGTGGCCACATAGCTGCCGAAGAGGTCGGCGCCCATGCCGGCCACGTCTCCCACGTTGTCGCCCACGTTGTCGGCCACGGTGGCCGGGTTGCGCGGGTCATCCTCGGGGATGCCGGCCTCCACCTTGCCCACCAGGTCCGCGCCCACGTCGGCCGCCTTGGTGTAGATGCCGCCGCCCACGCGGGCGAACAAGGCGATGGACTCCGCTCCCAGGGAGAAGCCGGCCAGCACCTCCAGCGCGGTCATCATCTCCTCGCCGTTGGGCGAGGCGCCACCCACGTACATCCCGTAGAACACGATGAAGAGCGAGCTGAGGCCCACCACCGCGAGGCCGGCCACGCCCAAGCCCATCACGGTGCCGCCGTTGAAGCTCACCTTCAGGGCCCTGGCCAGGCTGGTCCGGGCGGCCTGGGTGGTGCGCACGTTGGCCTTGGTGGCCACGCTCATGCCGATCCACCCGGCGAAGGCGCTGAAGAATGCGCCGATCAGGAAGGCCACGGCGATTACCCAATCGCTGTGCTCCACCAGCTCACCGCTCCAAGCGAGCAGGGCTGCGGCGATGACGGCGAACACCGCCAGCACGCGCCATTCCGCCTTCAGGAAGGCGCTGGCACCGCGGGCGATGTAGCCTGCCAGTTCCTGCATGTTCTTCTCGCCGGCGTCCTGCTTGTTCACCCAGATCGCCTTGCCGATCATCACCGCCAGGCCGATCAGGCCCATGACGGGGATGTAGTACATCAATTCACTTCCCATGGTCTTTCGTGATCACGTGTATTTTCCTTGCAGAGTTGAAAAATCCCCGGTTTCGGGGGCGCGAAAATAGCCGAAGCATTTGAACTGGCCCAAATCGTTCGGGCCCAAGCCAATCCGACCGGGCAAGGATTCTCGGCCCGCTCACCGGGCTATCCTGTTCACTCCAGCACCAATTTCATGGAGGCAACCTCCGTGTCGTTGCTTAAACGCACGGCATACAGGCCCGTCGGCAAACCACTGCATGAGATCCACGCATCACTCCCACCTTCCCCGATTACCTGGATTCGTACCGGCCGGCCCGTGGCATCCCGCACCTCTACAGTGAACGGCCCCTTGCTCGACTTCGTCCGCAGGAAGAATCCTCCAGCCGCCGGGTTGGGGTACAAGCAGCCCCCTTCTGCGGGCCCCGTTTCCCGAACCTGGACGGTCATGTCCGGCAGGAGGCTGCTGACACCATAATTCTCCACATATCCGCCATAAGCAACGAGCATCGTGGAATCCGCAAAGGCCAGGTCCCGGGGGAAATTGGACAAGGAAA
>CAUJFM010000254.1 GCA_963169595.1 Bacteroidota bacterium
GGGTTGCCACCGCTGATGATGACGGTATCGATGGACAACTTCAGCAGGGGGAAGGTCATCGTCTCGGCGTAGAAGTACCAGATATTGCTGCGACGCACGATGGTGGCGATGGCAGCCTGGTCGGTCGTCTCCTTCCGCACGTGGACCCGGAGCACATTGGGGGTCTCGACCACCGGCAGCACCAGCGTACCCCAGGCATCGGCATTCCCTGTCAGCGTACCCACCCGGGTGGCCGGGATGCCACTGGCCGTGAAGCTGGCCCCGTAGGAGTCCGTCCACGTGGTGCCATACGTGCACGGCAGCTTCAGCTCCAGCACATTGTCCGTGTAGTTGATCACACCTTCGAGGGGCGTGCGGGAGCCCACGATCTCCAGGCCACCCGTGGTTACGCCCCAATAGGTGGTGTCTGAACCGCCGTCGGTGGTGAGCACCTCGGCATCCGGATTGGCCGCACCCGAGGTGCCGGTCACGTCATTCACGTACCAGTTCCGGTCACTTCCGGCGATCAGGTTCCAGAAGCTCATGGTGACATTGGCACCAGCAGGCGAGTTGTCCACCCAGGGGCCATTGTTCAGCACGAACTCCTGACCCGGCTGAGGAACGGAGGTGGAGGTGGTGAGGGTGGGCTGGGCCACGGCCGGTGCAGCGGCCACAACAAGTGCGAAAAGCGCGTAAGGTTTCAGTTCCATCGGTAGAGGGTTGCGGTTCTGCGTGGCCGGCCGCCGGTATGGAATGCCCGGGAGTTGACAACGCGGTGTGAAGATAAGACGGGGAGGAAGACCATTCCGCTGCCCAAGCACGCGAGGTGGACGCCCCGATCGCTTCTCTTTGCAGCATGAAATTCAGCGTGAGCGAGATCAGCGACCTGATCAGGTACCGCCGCACCATCTATCCGAAGGACTACACCGATCGCGCCGTGCACCGCGAGATCGTGGAGCGCATCCTCACCAACGGCACCTGGGCCCCCACCCATGGGATGACACAGCCCTGGCGTTTCACGGTCTACACCGGTGAGGCCCGCCAGCGTCTGAGCGACTTCCTGGGCGAGGTATACCGCTCCACGACCCCGCCGGAGAAGTTCATGCCACGCAAGTTCGAGACCATCACGCAACGTCCCCTGCAGAGCAGTGTGGTCATCGCCATCGGCCTGGTACGCGACCCCAACGGCAAGATCAACGAACGCGACGAGCTGCTGGCCGTGGCCTGTGCGGTGCAGAACATGCACCTGACCTGCGCCGCCTATGGACTGGGCGCGTTCTGGGCCACCGGAGGCCCCATGACCGGACCAGCCATGCGCGACCACCTCGGTCTCGGCCCCAACGACCAGGCCATGGGGCTGTTCTACATCGGCTATCCCGCCATTGAATGGCCGAAAGGCTACCGCAAACCACTGGACCAACTGGTGACGTGGGAGGAATGATGCGAAGCCCAGCGTTCCCTGGCGCACCGGTGCCGTTGCCCTGCCAGCCCTTCCTCGCCGTGCATCCGTGACGCATCTTTGCCCGTGATGTCCTTCCCCGCCCGCCTCCTGCAGCACGCCCTGCTGTTGACCCTGCTGCTGACGGGCGTTCACAGCGCGGCGCAGAAGGGTGTCACCACCCTGGGCCTGCAGGTGAAACCGGTGCTCCCGCTGGAGTTCTTCGACCCGCTCACCACCATGCAGCGTGAACACCTCACCGGCGAGGTGGAGCTCACCGGAGGGCTGGCCTTCGGCATGAGCATGCGCGTGGGCATCAGCGACCTGTTCTCGCTGGAAACGGGGCTGGGCCAGATCACCCGACGGTTCGACTTCCGGATCGTGAACGACACGAGCGGCTATGCCGATGGGTCACAGGTGCGGTTGGTGGGCTATGAACTGCCGCTGGCAGGCCTGGTGTACATCCGGCTGGGGCAATACCTGTGGATGAACACCGCGCTGGGCGGCAGCTTCGACTTCTACGCCAGCGATGTGCAGCGGGATGTGCTCGAAGGCCGGGTCTACCTCTTCCGGCGCAACTGGGCCCAGATGGCCGTGATCGGTAACCTGGGCGTGGAGTATCGCACCCCGAAGAGCGGCATCATCTACCTGGGCGCCACCTTCCACCGCACCTTCGCCCCGGTGGCGCTGGCCGAGCTCACCTATTACGGTCCCAACTACTTCCCCTACCGCATGCAGGCCGAACTGCAGGGCACCTACCTCACCGTGGACCTCCGCTATTACTTCCACGAGGACCCCGACCGCATGAAGGCCCGCCGGAAGAAGTGACCGTCACATGCGGGTGAAAGTGGGCCGGATATCTTCGTCGGCACACCAAGACCACCACCATTCACATGCGACCATTCTACACCCTGGCCCTGCTGCTGGGGATTGCGGCCACACCTGCCCTGGCCCAGCCCGCCAACGATGCCTGCGGCAATGCCACGGCCGTGACCTGCGGCAACACCTATGCCGGCACCACGGTCAACGCCACCGACGACGTGGCCCTGAACTGCGGCACCCCTGTCACCGCACCCGGCGTGTGGTACGTGCTGGAGGGCACCGGCCAGCAGGTGGTGGTGAACACCTGCGATAATGCAGGCTACGACACCAAGCTCAACGTGTATACCGGCGGCTGCGGCAACTTCACCTGCGTGGCCGGCAACGACGATGGCTGCGGACTGGCCAGCAGCGTGGGCTTCGTGGCCGAACAGGGCGTGACCTACCACATCCTGGCGCAAGGCTACAACGGACTCACCGGCACCTTCAACCTGGAGGTGGAATGCACACCCATCACCCTCGATGCCTGTCTGGGCGCGGCCCCCATCGCCTGCGGCCAGGTGGTGGACGGCAACACCACAGATGCCACCTCGGACAATGCACCCGAGTGTGGCACGGGCATCGAAGCGCCGGGGGAATGGTACACCTTCAGCGGGGTGGAGGGTCAGGTGATCCTGAGCACCTGTCCCAATTCGGCCTACGACACCCGTCTCAACGTGTACAGCGGCACCTGCGGCAGCCTGGTGTGCGTGACCGGCAACGACGACTTCCCCGGTGCGCTGTGCTCCCAAGCGGTGTTCGAGGCTTCCGCAGCGACCACGTACTACGTTCTGGTGCAGGGCTACAGTGGCAACACCGGTGCCTACACCCTCACCATGACCTGCAACAGCTGCTCCACACCCACCGCAGTGACCATCGATGCGCTGGACACCAGTGCCAACGTGGACTGGGAAAGCGCGGAGGAGGGAGCGACCTACACCGTGGAATACGGTGCCGTGGGCTTCACCCCCGGCACGGGCACCGCCATCACCGGCAGCATCCCGGCCAATGGCCCACCCGTGAACCTGGCCCCGCTTACCCTGGCCACCAGCTACCATGTGTACATCACGCAGGATTGCGGCGACGAGCAAAGCACTGTGGGGCCCATCACCTTCAGCACCCAGGATCAACCGCTTGCCACGAACGCCCTGTGCGACGGCGCGCTGGCGCTGGCCTGCGGAGGCGCAGTGGACGGCAACACCGCGAACGGTGCCGTGGCCGCTGCCCCCACCTGCGGACCGGCGAACATCAGCTCCCGCGGTCTGTGGTACACCTTCACCGGTGATGGCCAGGAGGTGACGCTGAGCACCTGTGGCAATGCGGGCTACGACACCAAGATCAGCGTGTTCAGCGGAAGTTGTGGCAACTTCACCTGTGTATCGGGCAATGACGATGCACCTGGCTGCCCCGGTAATACCAGCCAGGTGGTGTTCCCCAGCACAGCCGGCACCACCTACTGGGTCTACGTGCATGGCTACGGCAACGCGCAGGGCACTTTCACCCTGAGCATGAACTGTGTGCCGGGATGCACGCCCGTGGAGAACGACAACTGCACCACCGCCACGCCGCTGACCCTACAACCCCTCGGAGGCTGCGAATCCAGCACGGGCACCACGCTGTGCGCCTACGCCCCCACCACGCCCAACCCGCCCTGCGATCCCTTTGCCCCCATCAATGATGTGTGGTACAGCTTCAACACTGGATGGGCCACGGATGTGGAGATCCTGCTCGAGCTGGTGGACGCCACCGCGGTGAACGCCGCGCTCTACACCGCCTGCGAAGCCCCCGTGTACCTGGAATGCTGGACGGAGGTGGATGGGTCCATCAATGTGACCGGCCTGCCGCAGAACACCGAACTGCTGCTGCGCGTGTGGAACGGCGGCGGCAATGAGGCGGGCTCCTTCACGGTATGCGTGGAGGCCGACATCACCACCAGTGTGGAGGAACAGCGCCTGACCACCACCCGGTTGTGGCCGGTACCTACCACTACCACGCTCACCGTGCAACCGGTGGCCGGCGTGAAGCAGTTGCAGGTACTGGACATGCAGGGCCGTATTGTGTCCACGCATGGCCTCCATGGCGCGGACCAGGTCACGATCACCGTGGATGCCCTCGTACCCGGTGTGTACCTGCTCCGCGGTGATGACGGACGCCAGCTCGGCCGCTTCGCAAAGGAGTGAGCGACCGCTCAGTGAACGTGAATGGCCCGGTGTGATGCCGGGCCTTTCCCATTCATTCCCCTGGCTGCAAGATCACCTTGTCGATGCGGGCGCCGTCCATATCCACCACCTCGATGCGCATGCCCATCCAGGTGAGGTGGTCGCCAGCCCGAGGCACACGGCCCAACTGATAGATGACCAGGCCGCCGATGGTGTCCACATCCACATCGCGCATCAACTGCGCCCGGCCCAAACGCCCGAGCAGTTCGTGGAGCGGATACTGCCCATCCACCAGCCACGATCCATCCTCCCGGCGCACGAGGGTGAACTCCTCCTTGTGGAAATCGCTCACATCACCCACCAACGCCAGCAGGATATCGCTGAGCGTGAGCAGGCCCATGGTGGCTCCCACCTCGTCCGTTACGATGGCATGATGCCTGCCCGACCGCTTGAACTCTTCCAACGCGCGATAGGCCGGCATGTTCTCGTGCAGGTACTGCACCTCCTGCAGCAGGCGGTCCAGCTGGAAGTCCGGCTTGTCCAAGTTCAGGATCAGGTCCTTCAGGCTCACCATGCCCAGCAGGTCCTCTGAGCCCTCGCCCACGACCGGATACACGGAATGCACGGTGGCATGCAGGATATCCCGCACCTGTTCGCGGTCCATCGTGGTGTTCATCATCACCAGATCGGTGCGGTGGGTCATCAGGGAGCTCACACGGCGGTCGCCCAGGGTGAAGACGCGTTCCACGATATCATGCTCAATGGCCTGAACGGCGCCGCCTTGGGCGCCTTCCTGCACCATGGCCCGGATCTCCTCCTCGGTGACCCCGCCACCCACCTGGGCCTTCACGCCCATGATCCGGAGCAGAACGTTGCTGCTCTTCGTGAGCAT
>CAUJFM010000255.1 GCA_963169595.1 Bacteroidota bacterium
GGAGGAGGAGGTCCCGGCCGTACCCGCATCGCCCGCCCTAGAGCCGGAGGCGGAACAGCTATTGGCTGTTGTGGAGCCAGAGGTGCCACCGGTGGTCGCGGAGGAAGTTCCACCTGCCCCGCAGGAGGCCCCTGCCGAAGACCCGCTGGAACGGCAGATCCTGGAGGCCGCGTTCGCCAGCGCGTATGACCTGACACTGTTGGAGCCCCTTCCGGCACCTGCGCCGGTGGCAACGACGACCCCGCCGCCTGTGGCGACCGTGAGCGGGATCACGCCGCCCGAGGTGCCCCCGCCCGCCGTGCCCGATGAACCGGAAGTGGTGCCCGAAGCCACCCCGGTCGCTGCGGCCATGGTGCCGCCCGGTGGACGCCTGCGCTTCTCGGATTGGCTCTCGATCGAGACCGCCCCGGTAGTGCCGGCCCCGCCCCGCCCCGCCCCACCCGCGCCGGAGGCCGAAGCCCCTGTGCCACCGCAGGAACAGCCAGTGGCCCCCGTCACCCCGAAACGCGCCGCCACCGCGCAGGAGACCAGTGCGCTCATCGACCGGTTCATCCAGCAGGAAACACCGGAGCCCAAGGCCAAGGCCACCTTCTTCACCCCCCAGCAGGCGGCGAAGAAGAGCTTGGACGATACCGCCGGGATGGTGACCGAGACGCTGGCCCGCATCTATGAAAAACAGGGCAACACGGCCAAGGCGATCGACGCCTATCACCGGCTGGCCTTGAAATACCCGGAAAAAGCCGCTTACTTTGCGGCCCTCGCAAAAGCGCTTGAGGAGCGACAGCCGAATTAGCCATGCTTACCGCCATCTCCATCATCATCCTCGTCATCTGCGGCCTGCTGGCCCTTGTTGTGCTGGCCCAGAACCCCAAGGGCGGAGGTCTTGCGGCCGGCTTCACCGGAGCGCAGCAGATCGGCGGTGTGCAGAAGACCGCTGACTTCCTCGAGAAAGGCACTTGGACCCTCGCCGGCACCCTGATGGTGCTGTGCCTGATCTCCGCCGGCCTGCAAGGCGGCAACGCCACCGAAGTGGAGGACATGGAGGTGATCGACGCCACCGAGGAGGCCGCACCGGCTGGTGAAGCGCTGCCCGCCGAGGGCGAAGGCGCCACGGGCGAGCAGCAGCCTGGTCAAGGCTCGTAGGTCCAACAACGGCCTGCCTGATGGTGGTCCCGCATGCACGGGGCCTTCCCTTTCCTTCCTGCACGATTGTTCGTGGGCGATCTTGCACACGGACGCAGGCCCTGTGCGCTGATGTGCCGGACCTGCATAACGCGTTGTTGACTTGCCAGCTTGTCAGCGCGCGGCTGACGATCACCGGCGCAACCCTGCTGCATTCCCGAAAAGATGGCAGGCGCGCTGCCACTTGGAGGTGATGGCACAGGGCTTGGGGGCGGGGCGGCGCGGAACGTTGACCGTTCCCCCAACTCTTCAACCCAATCCAATTCATTGACAACGTCATGGCGACGAAAGTGAAACCGTTGGCGGACCGCGTGCTGGTGGAAGCCGCGCCCGCTGAAGAGACCACCAAGGGTGGCATCATCATCCCCGATACAGCCAAGGAAAAGCCCCAGCGCGGCAAGATCATCGCCGTGGGTAGCGGCCGCATCGCCGACGACGGCAAGGTGACGCCGCTGAGCGTGAAGGTGGGCGACGAGATCCTGTATGGCAAATACAGCGGTACGGAGCTCAGCCTCGAAGGGAAGGACTACCTGATCATGCGTGAGAGCGACATCTACGCCGTACTCAACTGATCGCACGGGCGACATTCATGTCGCCCTTCCAATTCCGAGATCTTCCAAAACCCGGGCGACGTGAACGTCGCCCCAACTGAACAGAACAATGGCAGCCAAGAACATCCAGTTCGACATCGACGCCCGTGACCGCCTGAAGCGCGGTGTGGACCACCTTGCGAACGCCGTGAAGGTGACCCTCGGTCCCAAGGGCCGCAACGTGATCATCGACAAGAAATTCGGCGCCCCCCAAGTGACCAAGGACGGGGTGAGCGTGGCCAAGGAGATCGAGCTGAAGGACCCCGTGGAGAACATGGGTGCCCAGATGCTGAAGGAAGTGGCGAGCAAGACCGCCGACATCGCCGGTGACGGCACCACCACCGCCACGGTGCTGGCCCAGGCCATCGTGACGGCCGGTCTGAAGAACGTGGCCGCCGGTGCCAACCCCATGGACCTGAAGCGCGGCATCGACAAGGCCGTGATCGCCGTGGTGGAAGAGCTCAAGAAGATGAGCAAGACCGTTGGCGAGGATAATGCCAAGATCAAGCAGGTGGCCTCGATCAGCGCCAACAACGACGAGACGATCGGCAGCCTGATCGCCGAGGCGATGGCCAAGGTGAAGAAGGAGGGCGTGATCACCGTGGAAGAGGCGAAAGGCACCGAGACCACCGTGGAAGTGGTGGAGGGCATGCAGTTCGACCGCGGTTACCTGAGCCCCTACTTCGTAACCAACGCGGACAAGATGGAGGCCGACCTCGACAACGCCTACATCCTGATCTACGACAAGAAGATCAGCAGCATGAAGGAGCTGCTGCCCATCCTCGAGAAGTCGGTGCAGACGGGCAAGCCCCTGCTGATCATCGCCGAGGACGTGGACGGTGAGGCGCTGGCCACCCTGGTGGTGAACAAGATCCGCGGCGCCCTGAAAGTGGCCGCCGTGAAGGCCCCGGGCTTCGGCGACCGCCGCAAGGCCATGCTGGAGGACATCGCCATCCTGACCGGTGGCACGTTGATCAGCGAGGAGCGCGGCTACAAGCTGGAGAACGCCGACCTGAGCTTCCTGGGCAAGGCCGAGAAGATCACGATCGACAAGGACAACACCACGATCGTGAACGGTGCCGGCAAGAAGGACGACATCAAGGCCCGTGTGAACCAGATCAAGGCCCAGATCGAGACCACCACGAGCGACTATGACAAGGAGAAGCTGCAGGAGCGCCTGGCCAAGCTGGCCGGCGGTGTGGCCGTGCTCTACATCGGTGCCGCCACCGAGGTGGAGATGAAGGAGAAGAAGGACCGCGTGGACGACGCGCTGCACGCCACCCGCGCTGCGGTGGAGGAAGGCATCGTGCCGGGCGGTGGCGTGGCCTACATCCGCGCCCAGAAGGCCATGGAGAAGCTCGAAGGCAGCAACGCTGACGAGACCACCGGCATCGGCATCGTGCGCCGCGCCATCGAGGAACCGCTCCGCCAGATCGTGGCCAACGCCGGCCTGGAGGGCAGCATCGTGGTGCAGAAGGTGCGCGAAGGCAAGGCCGACTACGGCTTCAACGCCCGCACCGAGGAGTACGAGAACATGCTGGCCGCCGGCGTGATCGACCCCACCAAGGTGACCCGCGTGGCCCTGGAGAACGCCGCCAGCATCGCGAGCATGCTGCTCACCACCGAGTGCGTGATCAGCGAGGAGAAGGAGGAGAAGGCTCCCGCGCACAGCCACGGTGGCATGGGTGGCGGCATGGACATGATGTAAGCCGCTCCATCCAAGCACGGAAAAGCAAGCCCCGGCCGCTCTGGCCGGGGCTTCTTCGTTGGACCAGGACAGCCCGCCGCGGTTACTAACAGGTGTTGAGAAATCCAGCCTGCCGGGCCGGTCGCACCCGGCTACTTTCACACCCGGTTAACACCGCCCCCGTCCAGCAGGACCGGGGCCTTGAACCGCGCGACCCGATGCAGATCGCCCCGAAACGATTCTTCGACTTCTGCGCCAGCCATGTGCCGCTGCTGCACGCCATCGCCATGCGGCCCGGCGATGTGAGCGAGGCCCAGGTGCGGCAGATGATCCGCACCTATGGCGACCCCACGCAGGAACAGCCCGATGTGACCTGGCAGCGCCTGTTGGAACTGCAGATCATCGCTCCCCTGGAGGAGGGCAGCTCGCACTACGTGATGAGCCAGCCGCTGCTCCAGCTGGTGAACTTCCTCTTCAACGATGCGGTGCCCACCAGCCCCGAGATCATCCAGGGCTACATCGCAGCCTTGGAGAGCGCCCGCAAGCGCCTGGTGGGCGGCGTGGATTCGCTCGACCCGGTGAGCGTGGGCATGGCCGCCAGCGAGGTGGACCACACCCTGCGCCGCATGCAGGACGATCTGAGCGCGACCCACCGCGCCGTGATGGCCGAAGTGGCGCGTTACAAGGCCGACCGCACCGCGGTGAGCGTGCGCGAGCGCTACCTGCGCATCGTGACGCTGATGGACCTGTACGTGTACCCGCTGGTGGAGATCGTGCGGGTGGACGGCGTGCTGACCAGTACCCTGAACCAGCTGGACGGCAGCCTGAAGCAGGCGCGCGACCTGGGCGTGTACGCGGAGATCGGTCCGATCGAACGCGTGGAGCGGCAGATCCGTGCCCTGCGCCGCCGCAGCATCCACACGCTGAACGAGAGCCGCAAGGAACTGCAGCCGCTGTACGATGTGCTGCGCCGCAGCAGCGCCATCGCCCATGGCGCCACCCTGGCCCTGAACCGGCTGCGGCAGGTGCGCCTGGAGGACTGGGCCCTGCACTACGTGCCGCAGGCGGGCCGCGCCTCCGTGGAATCGCCACCCACCGACGCCGTGCTGCGGCAGGTGATCGAGCACGTGGCCACCCACCCGCCCACGCCGCCGCCTATGCTCAGCATGCAGGAGAACGCCGAGACCCCGCCGGACTACGTGCGGCTGCTCTGGCTGAACGGGCTGCAGGATGCGATCCGCGAGGAGCTGCCCGTGAAGGACCTCACCGAATGGCTTACGCAGAGCTATCCGGAAAAGGGGACCGCCGATGCCCTCCTCGGCCTGAGCCGCCTGCTCTTCGATCCCACCCTGGAGGTGAAGTTCAAGAGCCACAAGACCAAGACCTACCGCACGCGCGACGGCGTGCTTGAAGCCACGACCATCTCGATCTCGAACGCATGAACGAGCTGCCCTTCCTGAAGGAGATCTTCGACAAGCTTCGTCAGGGCTCCTACATCACGCACGAACAAGGTTCGCTGCACAGCGCCCTGGCGGACAAGTACGAGGAGTACGCCGCCTACTTCAAACCGCTGGGACTGGACCTGGTCCGCCACGAGCGCGACTTCTTCTACTTCCACACCGAAACAGCGGAGAACACGCCCCCTCCGGCCTCCCTCCCGCCCATTGCGGTGTTCAGCTTCATCCTGATCGAGGCCGCCGCCAACGAGGGCAAGCCCGTGGAGGAGTACATCCTCACCGAGCGCTTCAGCCTGAGCGGCCTCCCCCACCTGAACAGCGACCGCTACAAGAGCTACCTGAAGGCCGTGGGCATCGATGACGAGGCCGCGCTGCGCAAGCTGGTGAGGAGCATGGCACGCCTGGGCTGGGCCGAGGTGTTCCCCGATGAGACCTTCCGCTTCCTGCGCCCCTTCCACCGGGTGTTCGACAAGTGCCAGGAGATCAGCCTGGCGGCGGAACAGGAGACACGCAGCGTCCTGAAGGCCACCGAGGAGGCCGCACCCGAAATGAACTGAGACCATGAGCAACCAACTCGGACCGACGAAACTCATCGCCATCCGATCCGGCAGCTACGACTACGCCGAGATCGAACTGGGCAACTCCCTGCAGCTGGTGGGCCCCAACAACGCGGGCAAGACCACGCTGATCAACACCCTGCAGTTCCTCTATGTGGACCACCGGAACCAGATGGTGTTCGGCGACCACGACACGGAGGCCACGCGGGCCTACTACTTCCCCGACCACTACAGCTACCTGCTGTTCGAGTGCATGGGCCCGAACGGTCCGTACGTGCTGGGCTGGCGCGGCCAGAGCAAGGCTGCGGGCGGAGACCCGGTGCGCTACACCTACGATGGCAAGTACGAGGTGAGCGACTACCTCACCGAGGACGGCCACGTGGCCGAGCCCAAGCATGTGCTCACCAAGCTGGGTGGCAAGATGTACCGCGAGCTGCGCGATCCCGCTGCACACCGCGAATCCATCCTCGTGGCCACCAAGGGTGAGAGCAACGGCCTCGGCGTAGTGCACCTCACCGAGAGCGAGCGCTACGCCCATTTCAAGGAAGTGCTGAAGAACCTGCTGAGCCTGCGCAGCATCGACCAGCACGAGATGAAGCGGAGCCTGCTGATGCTCGCCGGCATCCCGCCGAACAAGCCCGCGCTGGAGGCCAACCGCCTGATGACGGAGGAGTTCGAGCGCATCCGCGACCGGCGCCTGAAGCTCAACGTGCTGAAGAGCGAGCAGGAGCGACTGCGCAACTACATCGCCAAGAGCGACGACCGCATGCGGCTCGAAGGCCGGCTGGTGCAAGTGTTCACCGACCTGCTGGAGAAGAAGCGCAAGGCGCACGACCACAACAGGCATGTGAAGGAGGCCATCGCGGCCAAGCAGGAGTTGCTGGAGCTGGAGAAGCAGTCCACGGCCGAGCAGCTGCACGAGCTCGACCACAAGGTGGCCGAGCTTGCGGCCATCAAGGGCCGTCTGGAAGGTGACCTGGCCCGCATCCATGAACTGGGCAAGGGCATGGAGCAGTTCACCGAGACGCTGGAGCGTGAGGCACTGAACAACGCCAAGGAGCGCCTGGCCTCGCTGGACCGCCAGCTGGGCAACGCCGCGCAGGCCGACAAGGGCCGCACGCAGCGCGCACTGGCCGAGGTCCAGGCCCGCGTGGACAGCACCGAGAAGGCCATCGCCGGGTTCGACCGCGCGTTGATCACCACCCTGCGCGGATCCCTCGAGGAGGAGGAGCTGCAGGGCCTCTCCCGCCTGTTCAACGTGGAGCTGCTGAAACTGCCCGTGGAGAAGGGCGGCGTGGAGCTGAAGAAGCGCAAGCAGGTGGACGAACTCCTGAAGGCACTGGCGAAGAACATCAAGGGCGACAAGTACGCCGATGCGCTGCTGAGCCTGCCACTGCCGGACAACAGCCGGGCCTGGAAGGAGCTGGTGGACGTGAAGGCCCTGAAGAAGGCCCTCGTGGACCAGCAGGCCGAGCTGCAGCGACTGCAGGAGCTGATGGCCGCCATCGAGAACCGCGAACAGCTCTCCGCCGAGCGCGCCAAGGTGCAGGCCGAGTGCGACGAGCACGTGGAGCGCCTGTCACAGTGGGAGCGCTTCCAGAAGGAACGCAAGGAGGAGACCCGCCTCCAGAAGCGCTTCAACGAGGTGCTGAAGGAGAAGGAGACCGCGGAAGCCACCCGCCAGGAGACGCGCAAGCAACTGGACGAGTTCTCGGTGAAGCTCTTCGAACAGCGCAACGCGTTGAACAAGGAGGACGAGCGCTTCAACCGGCTGCTGCGCCTGCTGGAGCAGTGCACGCCGCCGCCCACCATGGAGACGGAGAACCCCGACCCCATCGCCGTGCCCACCGACGCCGAGGATGCCATCTCGCTCTACGTGAAGCTGATGGCCGAGCACAAGGACATGGTGCGCGACATGGACGCCCTGCGCGTGAAGATCGAGGCGGTGCTGAAGAGCGACATCATCGGTGCCACCGAGCAGGAGACCGTGCGCCTGATGAAGGAGCAGCTGGAAGGCCTACCCACCTTCGAGGAGGCGTTGCGCAAGGACTGGGACAACTACCTGCACCTGCTCCGCGCCAACTTCGCCAACGTGCTCAGCGGCCTGAACGACATCCGCAATGCAGCGGAGATGATCAACCGCCGCTTCAACAGCGTGAGCGTGTCGAACCTGGAGCTGCTGCGCATGGAGGTGCTGGACCAGAGCGACCTGGTGGTGCCCCTGAAGGAGCTCGCCGAGACCGACCACACCGGCCTGTTCGACGACAGCAAGAAGCTGGATGCCGCGTACCAGAGCTTCCGCAACAAGCTCAGCGAGCGCATCACGCTGAACTACGGCGACCTGTTCACCCTGCGCTTCACCGTGGCCACCAAGGGCGGCCGCGCACACAGCTACGACAACCTGCAGGTGGAAAGCCACGGTACGGCCATCACCATCAAGGTGCTGTTCAACCTGCTGGTGCTGCGCAGCATGCTGAAGGAGGACCCGAAGAAGGGCACTCCGCTCTCCCGCGTGCCGTTCTTCCTGGACGAGGTGCACAGCCTGGACGCCATCAACCGCAAGGCCGTGCTCACCATGGCACGCGACCTGGGCTTCATGGCCCTCACCGCCGCGCCCGAGCCGGTGAGCGAGGTGGAGGCCCTCTACTTCCTGCGTCCGCAGAACGGCCGTCTGGTGGTGCGCAACGAACTACGCGTAGGCGTGAAGTACGACGCGGTGGAGGCCTGACCCACAACACTCCCTTGGCGAAAGCCGGTCCGTTCCCACGGGCCGGCTTTCGTTCTCTTGATGGTACCGATCGAACCCTGGCACGGGATCCGTGTACAGGCTTCCGGTACCTTCACCCTGGCAAGTCCAAAGACCATGCGCATACTCCCTGTCCTTCTGCTTTCGGCAGCCCTCCCCTTCCAGCTTCTGGCACAGGCCGAGAAGCCCGTCACCAGCAAGATCACCTCGGCCAAAGTGTTCCTGAGCGGTGCCCAGGTGACCCGAACGGCCAGCACAGCCGTGCCCGCCGGGGCCAGTTCGCTGGTCTTCACCGGTCTGGCCCAGGGCCTCGATCCACAGAGCATCCAGGTGACCGGAAAGGGCGGGTACACCATCCTCAGCGTGAACCACCGGATCAACTACCTCACGGAAAGCCCGAAAAAGAAGGAGATCGAGGAGCTGCAGGCGCGTATCAAGAAACTGGAGAAGGACTGGGCCTACGAGAAGGCCATGCAGGACGTGTGGGTGAGCGAGGAGCAGCTGCTGAACAAGAACAGCAGCATCGGGGGCCAGCAGAACGGCCTCACTGCTGCGCAGCTCACGGCGGTGAACGATTATGTGCGTGAACGCCTGAAGGTGACCAAGAGCAATTGGCTGGCCCAGCAGGAGAAGCTCACGGCGATCCAGGCCGAGAAGGAGAAGCTGGTGCAGCAGATGCAGCAGTTCCAAGGTCAGGCCCCGCGCCCCACCAGCGAGATCGTGGTGGAGGTGAGCAGCGATGTGGACGTGGCCGCCAGCTTCAACCTCACCTACTTCGTGAGCGGCGCGGGCTGGGTGCCGGCCTACGACCTGCGTGCGAAGAGCGTGGGGCAACCCATCGAACTGCTCATGAAGGCCCAGGTGACCAACAACACCGGCGAGGACTGGAGCCGCGTGGAACTGAGCCTCAGCAGCGGCAACCCCACCCTCGGCGGCGTGATGCCCGCGCTGCAGCCGTGGACGCTGTACCAACCCCGTCCCGTACAACTGCAGGATGTGACGATCAGCAGCCGCGCCCGCAAGGCCGAGGTAGCGCCCAGTGCGGCCTATGACGCGAACAAGGGCGCGGTCGCCGAACAAATGGAGGCACGGACCGTGGTGGGCAACACCGTGGCCTACCGCACCACCACCGTGGAGTTCGTGATCGATGTGCCCTTCACCGTGCCGAGCGATGCCACCCCGCACATGGTGGGCGTGAAGAGCCACAGCATCCCCGCCACCTTCAAGCACTACGCCACGCCGAAGCTGGACAAGGACGCCTTCCTGTACGCGCGCACCACGGGCTGGGAGGACCTCAACCTGCTGCCGGGCCAGGCCAACGTGTTTTTCGAGGGCACCTTCGTGGGCGAGAGCTACCTGCAGCTGGACGTGCCCAAGGACACGCTGGACATCAGCCTGGGCCGTGACAAGGGCGTGGTGGTGGAGCGCGTGAAGCGCAAGACCACCAACGAGAAGGCGGTGATCGGGGGCAAGCGCAACGTGACCATCGGCTGGGACCTCACCGTGCGCAACACCAAGGGCACGGCCATCGACCTGGAGGTGCGCGACCAGCATCCCTTGAGCCCGCAGAGCGAGATCGAAGTGAAGCTGGAGGACGCCGGTGGTGCCACGGTGGATGCGCAGCGGGGCTTCCTCACTTGGAACTTCAGGCTCGAGCCCAAGGCCACGAAGAAGCTCGGTTTCTCCTATGTGGTGCGGCACCCCAAGGAGATGCCGGTGGTGCTGGAGTGATCCGCTGGACATGATGTGAAGGGGCGCCCGGACCATCCGGGCGCCCCTTGTTCATCAGGCCTGCAGCAGCCGCTTCCAGAGCGGATGGCGGACGCGGGCACGCACCCGCGCATGCTGGCGCATGAGGCGTTGCGTCTCGCTCACCTCGTGCGTGGCGCGCGCCGCATCGCGGAAGGCGTCGGCCGCCTCGGCGAAGCGCTCGGCCCGCTCCAGGGCCGTGGCCAGCAGTTCATGCAGCGCAGCCTTGTCGATGCCGGCCACGCTGATGGCGGTCCCGTGCAGGGTGCGCAGGTCGTCCACCCGGCCGGTGTCCGCCAACAGCTGCGCGAAGGCCATGTAGTGGGGCACGTGCGTGGGCGCGAAGTGGATGGCGGCCCTGTAGTGCACCGTGGCGCGTTCCGCATCATCCAGCAGCTGCCAGCACACCCAGGCCATCATGCCGTGCGCGATGCCGTGGCCGGGTTCCATCTCGAGCACATGCTCGAGCAGGCCGCGCGCTTTCACGAAGCGGTGGTGGGCCAGGTGCATCCGTACGCGGATCATGAGTATGTCAAGGTCCATGCGTTCCATGGGCGTTCAGGGTTCGGAGTTCATTCATTGATGTTGGTCGGACCGCGGGCAGGATGAGCATGTGCCCAACAAAAAACCCGGCTATTGGCCGGGCTGCTCTGCGATGAGGAAGAAGAGAAGGGCTTCCTACATGGCGGGGACCGGCGTAAGCACGACAGGACCAAGGCCTGCCTGTGCGGAACGGATGTGTTTCGAACTGGTGAACATATGCGGACTGATTTCCGGATGCTCCGGTAGGCCTCTTGACGCTTGTGGAGGGAATAAGTTGCCTGAGCGGGCGAATTTCACGCCCACCTCCCCACGTACGGCAGATGGTTCAGGGGCGACCGCTCAGGCCATGCCCACCTGGCGCAAGTGCATCAGGTGCGACCACAATGCACTGCGCAGCGAAGGGAACTCGCGATACTGGATGTTGAACTCGGCGCACACCTGCTTGAGGCGCTTGTTGAGCTCGGGATAGTGCACGTGGCTGATGCGGGGGAAGAGGTGGTGCTCCACCTGGAAGTTCAGTCCGCCGAAGAGCCAGTTCCACACCTTGTTGTGCGTGGCAAAGTTGACGGTGGTGGCCACCTGATGCACAGCCCACTCGCTCTCGATCACCTGACCGTCCGTCTCGGGATGGTGGAAATCGGTGTCCTCCACCACATGGGCGAGTTGGAAGACCACCGCGATGACCAGACCGGTGACGAAGACCATGACACCATAGCCCACCAGCGTGGGCACGACACCCACGAACACCATGGGCAGCACCACGAAGACGGCGATGTAGAACAGCTTGGACGCCCAGAAGATGATGTGCTCCTTCACGCTCATCGGCTTCATCGGGGTGTGGTCCGCGATCTTGCCCGTGAAGTACTTCTTCAGGTCGTTGTAATAGATCCAGAAGAGGTAGGTGGACCCATAAAGGAGAAGGCCGTACACGTGCTGGAACCGATGGAACCAGTACTTCTTCTGGCCCGGATGCACCCGGATCCACGGCTTGATGTCGATGTCGTCATCCATGCCCTCCACGTTGGTGAAGGTGTGGTGGTTCACGTTGTGCTTGAGCTTCCAGAGGTAGACATTGCCACCGAGCACGTTGAGCGAGTGCCCCATGATCTCGTTCACCCATTGCTTGCGGCTGTAGCTGCCGTGGGCACCATCGTGCATCACATTGAAGCCGATGCTGGCCACCACCACGCCCAGCAGGGCACAGAGCCCGAGCGAGATCCAGGCCGAGGCCGGGGTGAAGAACACGAGGACCACATAGAGGGCGACCAGGACGGTCGCGAGGATGGCGGTCTTGGCGTATAGTCGGACGTCACCGGTGCGGGGGAGGTTGTTCTCCTTGAAGTAGGCGTCGGTGACCTCGCGCAGGCGTTGGAAGAAGATGGGAGCGGTCTTGGCGAACGTAGGCTGTGACATATCGGAGCAAATGCACGGCGAAGGTACGGGCTGGTGCCTGAGCCACCTGCTGCCCCATGTCACGGAACGGTGATCGGTGGGCCCGAACGCGGATCCGGGCTTGCGTCCCCGCCCCGCCTGCTGCGGTGCTGGATGGTACCGAAACGCCGGTCACGGCCACGGGGGAACAGGTCCGGACGGCATTATGGTCGGAGGGTGAACGACCGCTGTCCGGTGGGGACCGGGCCGGTCAACCCGCTGAAAATCGGGGCCTACCAGTTGACAGGATCCCTTTTCCCCCTACTTTCGTTCCGCCCAACGGCCGGGGCGTTCTTTGGCGAGACCTCCACGGCACAGGCAAGTACGAACAAAACACAGTCAGTAGAACTCATGAACATTTACGTCGCCAACGTGCCTTACTCAGTGAAGGACCAGGACCTCCGTGAACTTTTCGAGCCGTTCGGAGAGGTCACCTCGGCCAAGATCATCATGGACAAAGTGACGAACCGGAGCCGCGGCTTCGGCTTCGTGGAGATGTCCGATGACAACGCAGGCCGTGCAGCCATTGAGGGCACGAACGGCAAGAACTTCCACGGGCGTGACCTGGTGGTGAACGAGGCCCGTCCTCGCACCGAAGGTGACCGCGGTGGCTTCGGCGGTGGCCGTGGCTTCGGCGGTGGCGACCGCGGTGGTTTCCGCAACGATCGCGGTGGCGATCGCGGTGGTTACCGCAGCGACCGTGGTGATCGCGGCGATCGCGGTGATCGCGGCGGTTTCCGTCGTGACGAGTATTGATCAGCTCACGCCTTCAGGCGTACTCAAGCCCCCCGGACCCCCGGGGGGCTTTTCTTTTCCCGCCCCCGGGGATCGTGAAAACTTGTTACGGCCGTGAACAGCGATCGCCAGCCCGTGCCCAACTTTTCGTTACCGCGGTCCATGCGGGATAACTTCGCCACCCTGATGAACGTCGTCCGTCCGCGTCCCTGGTCCCTGGTCCTTCTCCTGCTGCTGGCCCTGCCCCTGTGGGCCCAACGCCCCGCAGGCAACGGTCCCGGGACGATGGGGCGCGTGTATGGCCGCGTGCTGGACGCACAGACCAGGAAACCGGCCGAGTATGCCACCGTCACCGTGCTGGCCATGCGCAACGACAGCCTGTTGGGCGGCACCATCGTGCGTCCCAATGGCGACTTCGACGTGGACAAACTGCCCATGGGCCGGCTGCGCGTGCAGATCAGCTTCATCGGCTACCGCACGCTCTCGGTGGAGACCCAGTTGAGCCGCGAGAAACCGGAGCACGACCTGGGCAATCTGCTGCTGGAGCCGGACGCGGAACTGCTGAAGGAAGTGGAGGTGGTGGGCGAACGCGCCACCATGGTGATGCAGGTGGACCGCCGGGTGTTCAACGTGGAGAAGGACCTGAGCACGCAGGGCGGCACCGGGGTGGAAGTGATGAAGAACGTGCCCGGCCTCAGCGTGGACGTGGATGGGAACGTGGAGATGCGAGGATCGCGTCCCTTGATCCTGGTGGACGGCCGGCCCACGAGCATGCAGCTGGACCAGATCCCCGCCGAGGACATCGAGCGCGTGGAGGTGATCACCAACCCTTCGGTGGCCTTCGACGCGAGCACCACGGGGGGCATCATCAATGTGGTGCTGAAGAAGAACACCAAACCCGGCTACTATGGGCAGGTGCAGGCGGGCGCAGGTACGAACGACCGCTACCAGGGCAGCGTCAGCCTCAATGCGAAGGAAGGCCGGGTGAGCTACAACCTCTCGTACAACTACAACACCGGCCGCAACCTCACCGATGGCGAGACGCGCAGGACCGACCTGCTGAACGGAGGTGTTCTGGGCCGTTTCGCGCAGGACACGGAAAGCTCCTCGGGGCGCACCATGCACGGGGGGCGCATCGGCCTGGAATGGCAGCAGAGCAACCGCAACACCTTCGGCATCTCCTTCAATGGCCGGAAACGGTCCATGGATTCTGAGGATGTGCAGGCCTTCACGTCCGAGGATGGCACCGGTGAACTGCTGCGCTATGGCAACCAGGTGAACACCAGTCTTTCCGATAACTTCAGCTACACCGGACAACTGACCTTCCGACGCAAGGCACCCAAGGAGGGCAAGGAATGGAGCGCCGACCTCACGTACAACGGATGGCAACGAGAGAGCGACGGCAGCTTCAACTTGAACAGCGTGGAGGCTGCGGGTGGCTCCACGCCCGGCAGCCCGAGCACCCAGCGCAATGTGGGCGGCAGCAATGCCGGCACCACCACCTTCCAGCTCGATGTGGTGGACCCGTTGAGCGAGCGGACCAAGGTCGAGTACGGTGTACGCTCCAATGTGACGCTGGACAACACGTGGCTGCATGTATTCATCACGCGTCCGGGAGAAAGCGCCGTGCGCGACAGCACGCTGAGCAACAACTACGACATCACGGACATCATCAATGCGGCCTATTTCAACTGGTCGCGCAAGCTGGATGCGCGTTGGAGCGTGATGGCGGGACTGCGTTTCGAGCAGACGTGGTACGAGACCCTGCTGAAGGACACCGACCAGCGGTTCAGCTACAAGTATCCCGATGGCACCGAGAACCTGGCCAAGGCCCTGTTCCCCGCGGTCTACCTGGTGCGTCGCTGGGAAGGCAGCACGCGTGAGCTGCAGGTGAACTTCTCCCGGAAGATCGACCGGCCCCGGTTCTGGCAGATCATGCCCTTCATCATGTTCGCCGACAGCCGCAACGTGCGCATCGGCAATCCGACACTGGCACCGGAACTGAGCAACCTGGCCGAAGTGAACCACCTGCTGCCCTTCCTGAAAGGCAAGGCGAGCTGGCTGACCGCCGTGTATGGCCGGTACACCCAGGATGTGATCACGGGCTATGCCTCCCCGCTGCCCTCGGACAGCCTTGTGCTCCTGAACACCTTCGTGAACGGCAGTTACAGCGCGAGCGGCGGATGGGAGAACGTGTTGAAGTTCGACCCGGCGAAGGGACTGCAGCTCACTCTGAGCGGCACCCTGCAATACACGGACATCGCGCTGAGCAACACCCAGGGCGGCGACCGCAACCAGGGCTTCAACTGGAACGCCAAGGCGCTCGTCTCCTATCGCTTTGGACGGGACCGGACATGGGCCCTGCAGTTGAACAGCGAATACGAGGGACCGCGGATCCAACCCCAGGGACGGACGCTGGCACAGTATGGCGTGGACGTTTCCGTGAACCGCGAGCTCAGCAAGCAGTGGAGCGCCAACCTGAACGTGAACGATGTGTTCTACACCCGGCGGTGGGGGAACATCCTGGACACCCCGAACGTGTATCAGGAGAATTTCCGCAGGCGTGAGCAGCGCTTCATCCGGCTCACGCTCACCTGGAAGTTCGGCGAGCGTGATGCCACGATCTTCAGGCGCCGCCAGCAACCGCGCGAGCCCGGAGGCCGCGATGGCGACATGGAGATGTAGGTGCTTCGGCCCTTACAGGGGCACCACCTCGAACTGGGGACAACCCACCTGCCCCTGCGCGCTGTAGAAGTCCAGGAAGCGCAGTTTGTGGAAGTAGCCGTCGCCGTCCTGCACGATGTAGACGATGCGGTCGTCCACCGTGTAGGAACTGGTCTCGAAGGAGTAGTACTTCCAGTCGTAGCCAATGGCATCCACCTTGGTGCTGAAGGGATGCAACAGGGTATCGTTCAAGGTCACTGCGGCAAGGTCGGCATCGGGCACACGGGCCACACGTGTGCGCTGCTGTTGCAACAGCACACCGGTGACGATGTAGGGCATGAAGGGGTCGTAGAACTGGTGGGTGTACTGGGTCACCACGATATCCCAGCTGTTCGCAGGCGGGAAGACCGGCACCACACCGGTGGTGAAATGGAAGGCCGTTGGCCCACCCGCAGCATCCTTCGGGACCACACGCTGCTGCAGACCGCTCCCATCCAACGCCGCGAACTGCACGGTGTACGCACCGGCATCGACCCCCAGCACCTTCAGCTTGCGGTAGCCCAATTGCTGGCCCAGCTCGTTGTAGCCCAGGTCGATGAGGTGGACGTGGCCGGTATTGCGCCAATCACCGATGGCCGTGCTATCCGGATGACCACTGGGTGCATCGATGTGGCGCGCAAGGAACATACCCGCCGTGTCGTGGGGGGCGGTGATGTCCACATCGCCCAGGTCCATTGCGGTCATCAACAGCGAGCCATTGAGCCGCACCCGCCAACCTTGGGCCCCGCCTTCAAAGGACAGGTGCCACGCCGTCTTGGGATTGGATGAAACGACCGTCCCGGTGCCCACATCGATCCACAGCTGTTCCAGATAGCCCGGTCCCATGCACACCTGCATCATGCGGCCATCCCCACGCGGGCGGGCGGGCACAGGGAGCTCCTCCTTCATGCAGGAGGTGAGCAGGAACAAGGTCAGGATCGGCAGGATGGCGCGTGGGCCCATGGTTCACTTGGCTTTCAGATCGACCTCCACTCGCATGAAATAGATGCGGCCGGTGGCCATGGGAACGCTCACGCCCCCACCACTGTGTGCGCCACCGGACATGTTGGCCTGCACGTTCCGCACATCGAAGAGGTTCTTGCATCCCCCGCCGATCGTGGTGCGACCGCCCCAGAGACGCTTGCTGACCGTGAGGTCGGCCATGTTGTAGGCCTCGATGAACGAACGCTCGACCGCCGCATCGTCGGTCAGCATGTACTGCGCCAACCGGCCTTGGTACTTCCAGAAGACCGAAGCGGTCCACCCCTTCTCCATCCACTGCCTGGTGAGGGAACCGCGCACCTCCGGGAAGAAGAGCCACGGCTCATCCCGTTCCACGGCCAGCTCGTCCAGCCGGCCGGTGACACCACCACCCAAGGAAATGATCCAATGTCCATTGTCCCAGCTGGTGCCGACGGTGCCGCCCATGGTGTGCAGCCGGCCAACGTTCACATAGGTATAGCGCGTGGCACTTACCTGGGCCAGGGTGATGAGGTCCTCGATCGCATTGTAGAACAGGGACACCTCGCTGCGGTAAACGCCTTTGTCCTTCGCATGGCGATAGGCCAACGAGGTGCTGACGTTGTGCGAGCGTTCGGCGCTCAGGTCCGGATTGCCCACGATGTCATGGTTGACATCCACGAAGAAGAGATAGAGCTCCTTGAGCGCGGGAGCACGGAAGCCCTGGGCATAGGACCCGCGCAGGGTGAAGGCATCCGAAAGCTGCCAGCGCACATTCAGTGAGGGGATCACCGGTGCGCCGTAACGGGTGTTGTAGGCCGCTCGCAGACCGGGCCGGATGGTGAGGGTGCGGTTCGCGAAGTACTCGAGGCTGCCATACAGCGCATGGTCACCAATGCGCTCCTCGCCGTCGGAGATGCGTTCCCCCGAGCCCGTTTCCAGGTTGGCGTCCACACCCAGCTCATAGCGGATGCGGGCACTGTCAGGAGAGGAAGCGAAGGTGCCGCGGAAGTTGGTGAGCGTGAACCGGGAGGTGTCCTGCGCGCCTTTGGCGTCGATGAGGATGGCCTCCAGGTCGGTGAGGTCGCGGAACCAGGTGTTGCGGGTGCGTGTGTAGCGGTTGTGGGCCAGCAGCAGGTTCATGCTACGCCCTTTGGTGAAGCGACGCTCGGCGAACACGGCATTGTCCAGGCGAAGTGTGAGATACTCCTCATCGAACGCGGTCTCGTAGTAGGGCGCACGGGGCATGCCGCGGTTCACGATGAGGTCGTGCATCACCTCCCCCTTGTAACGCAGGCTCCACACGCCGGGCTTGAAGCCATAACCGATCCGACCGAAGTACTGCTCACGGGGCTTCCACTGCTGATGGCGGGTGGTGTCCGCCGGCTCGGCCGCATAGCTCGGAAGCCCGCCACTTTCGTTGGGGTCCCAGCCATCGAAGAAATTCCGGCCGATCATCACCGCGAGGTCGCTGCGCTTCCATCCGCGGGCACCGGTGATGGTGGTGTTGAGCCGGCCGATCTGTTCGGCATAGACCGAGGCCCCCAGGGCCAGCGGGGAATCCATGCCCTTGCGGGTGATCAGGTTGATGGTGCCGGCCAGGGCATTGGTCCCGTAGTTCACGCTGAGCGGTCCTTCCACGACCTCGGCCCGCTCGATCCCCGTGAGGTCCAACTGCGACAGGTCGATGTTGCCATCCATGCGTCCGATGACCGGAACACCGTCCACCAGGATCTTCACGTTCTGGCCACCCAGACCCTGCATGCTGAGGGAGGATCCGAGCATGTTGTCCTGCGACAGGCGCACGTTGAGCTCATTGCGCAGGGCATCGGCCAGGTTGTTCGCCGCCAAACGCCTGAACTGTGCCGCATCAAGCACACGCACCCGGTGAACGGCCTTCTCCGGTGAGCCCGGCGCATACTGGCCGGTGACCACCATCTCCTGAAGACCAACGGTGAGCCGATCGAGGCGATAACTGCGCGGGGCGTTGTTACGGAGCGTATCCATCACCGGAGCGAAGCCCACGAAGGAGATGCGCACCACCACCCCACCGGCCAGCTGCTCCGCGGTGACCGGGAGCTCCGCGCGGCCTTCCGGCGAGCTGATCACCAGTTCGCCTCTTCCTCCGTCCAGCGGCTGCCAGGCCACGTGCGCATAAGGCACCGGAGCACCATCGGCATCCACCACCACCAGCTGCACCTGGGCATGCGTAGCAGCGGCCAGGGCATAGGCGAGGAACAGGAAGATGTGCTTCAACATCCGATGCACCGCGGCCCGGATACACCTGGGCTACTCAACGGGAACGCAAAGGACCGAAGCGCTGTTCGCCAGAGTGTCACGCCTCCGTCAAGCACCAGTGACCAGGCGGCCTGGGGCACACAATTGGCGCTCCACCTGAAGAGCGCGGTCCACTGGCCCTGCACAGGAACGCGAAAGCCCCGGCCTGTTCGCCGGGGCTTCCATGACCGTCGCAGGGATCACTCCACCAAGAAACGGGTGGTACCGTTCACGCCGGCACCGGTGATCCGGGCCACATAGAGACCTGCAGGAAGCGCTTCCACATCCACCGTGTGACGGGTCAGGGAACCCGTGCCGGAGAAGCCATCCTGCATCACCAGGCGGCCATTGAGGTCGGTGACGGTGAGTACCAGGCCCGTGGCGGGCGCATTGAACACGAACTGCACCGGGCCGCTCGCAACGGGGTTGGGGAATACCGTGAGGTCCGTGGTGGTGGTCTCCTTCATGCCCACACCGCTCACCAATTCCTGGGTGAAGACCATGTTGCCGTTGCTGCTGCCGCCGTACTCGATGAAGATGAGCTTCCAGATATTACCCTGCTGGTCCTGCACGAAGTAGGTGCGGTCCTCGGCGTACTCGTACTGGAAGGTGCTCATGTTGAAGGTCTTCCAGTCGCTGCCGATGATGTTGATGTCGCTGGAGAACTCAGCGCCCCACCATTCAGCGGCTTCCGGAGCAACGCCATCCACCTGAAGGGCCGTGACGTTCTTGTTCTGCAGCACACCGGCCACGGGATAGGCCGTGGGCACGAAGCCGATGTACTTGGTGAACACGAGATCCCAGTTGGTGGTGGGCGGCTCGGGATCGAGCGTGGTGCCGGTGGCGAAGCTGAAGTAACCGAAGTTCTTACCCGTGAAGGCCTGCTTGGACAAGGTGGCGGTCACCTCTTCCGACCCATCGAGGTTCGCGTAGGTGAAGGAGTAGGTGCCGCTGAGGAGCGAGTTGATGCGCAGCTTCTTGTAGGCACCATCACCAAGGCCCACCACATAGATCCGGGTACCCACGATGGTGTGCGTGATGACGTTGTAGGTGCCCCAGCCCACGTTGAACCCATCGGGCTGATCAAGGTCGTTGCCGCTGGTGAGCGCTCCCGCCGACCAGTCCGTGTCGGAGTTGTGGATGACGGTCCAGTTGGACTCATCCACAGTGTTCACATCGGCCCAGGCCCCGATCGCTGCGGGGGTCTCCCATACGCTCAGGCCCTTGGCCGTGTTGACGAGGATGGAGGAGGTGAAACCAACGATCTCAAAGGCGAGGTCCCAATCGGCCAGGGGGGCCGAGGCGACCACCCCGTTCTGGAAACTGTACCAGGACTGGGTGGAGTTGGCCGCACCGGTGCTGACGGTCACCGTGGTCTGTGCCGTCAGGGCCAATGAAGCAAGAAGAGACGCGGAAAGGGTATGGAGACGCATGCGCGTTGTGGGTGTTTGAATTCGCCTGCAAAGCAACCCATGGGATGAGGGCCCATGCGTCACGGGTTTGTCGAACGTGCCCCCTGAGATCAGCGAGGCCCGGGTCGTTCCGACGGATCGGAACTTCCCAGGCCTCGCCTTCACCGGACCTCCACTATCAGTCCACCTTCGTGAACCGATGCGTTGTCACATGGTCACCGCTGACCATGCGGATGATGTAATGACCGGCCGGAAGGGCCTTCACATCGAGTACCATGCGCTCCATGCCCTTGCCCACAGCGACCGGGGCCGTGCGCTGGTTGCCTTGCATGTCGTAGACCGCCATCTCCGTGCGGGCCGCGCGCTCATTCACCAGCTCCACGTTCAGCTGCTCGATGGCGGGCACCGGCCATGCGTTCAGCACGGTCAGCTCACCGCCGTTGTCGCCGCATGCGGTCACGTTGAACTGGGCACCGGCCACGTCCAGGCTGGCACAGATGGTACCACCACCCTGGATGAGCAGACCGTTCACATCAAAACCGGTCGTCACGCCGACCTCCACGATGCCCAGGTCCAGCGTCGCGGGGTCGTACACCAGCGTGTGGATGGTATAGAGACCGGCCTCGGTGACCTCAAAGCTCGGCGATGCACCTGCGTTCACGATCAGGAGACCTTCGCCCTGCGTCAGCACGTACACAGTGCTGAAACCAGCAGGCACATTGGCGTCGCCGTTCGGCGTGGCGCTGATGGTGATGCCACCTTTGCCGAGGCATCCGAACTTGTTCACGCCCAGCGTGCCGGCATCGGCCTCACAGAAGCTGCCGCACTCGAGCACGGCAACGGGTGCACCGGCCACATCCAGGCTGGCGCAGATGGTGCCACCACCCTGGATCAGCAGGCTGTTCACATCGAAGCCCGTGGTCACGCCGGGCTCAACGATGCCCAGGTCCAGCGTAGCGGGGTCGTACACCAATGTGTGGATGGTGTAGTTGCCGGCCTCCGTCACCGTGAAGCTCGGCTCGGCACCGGCACCCACGATCACGAGACCTTCACCCTGGGTGAGGACGTACACCGTGCTGTAACCGGCAGGCACGAAGGCATCCCCGTTCGGCGTGGCGGTGATGGTGGTGCCCACGGACTCAAGGCACACCTTGTTCAAGCCGCTGAGCGTGCCCGCATCGGCCACACAGGGCTCTTCGCAGGCTTCCACGGTGAAGGCCGCACCGGCCACATCGAGGCTGGCGCAGATGGAACCACCGCCCTGGATGAGCAGGCTGTTCACATCGAAGCCCGTGGTCACACCGACCTCCACGATGCTGAGGTCCAGCGTGGCGGGGTCGTACACCAGCGTGTGGATGGTGTAGTTGCCGGCCTCGGTCACATCAAAGCTCGGTGAAGCACCAGCGTTCACGATAACCAGGCCCGGGCCTTGGGTGAGCACATAGACCGTGCTGTAACCGGCAGGCACCACGGCGTCGCCGTTCGGGGTGGCACTGATGGTGAGCGGTCCATCGCCCAAGCAGACGTGCTTGTTCACACCCAGCGTACCGGCGGAGGCCGTGCAGGGCACTTCACAGGTCACCACGTTCACAGGAGCACCGGCCACGTCCAGGCTGGCGCAGATGGTGCCACCACCCTGGATGAGCAGGCCGTTCACATCAAAGCCCGTGGTCACACCAGGCTCCACAATGCTCAGATCGAGCGTG
>CAUJFM010000256.1 GCA_963169595.1 Bacteroidota bacterium
TCGCCCTCTTGTGCGTATCGCCCCTCGAACAGGGCGCTGTTCAGCATGACCTCAGCGCTTTCCACACGGCGGAACCGCTGCGGTGCCTTGTTGGCATCTGTGCTCCACTCCAGGTGTTCGGGGTCGATGGAGCGGATGGAGATCACTTGGTAGCCCAGGTACTCGTCCTCCCTGGCCCGGTAGCTGAATGCCCCGGAGGCCAGGTCGTACCCCAGTGTGACCATGGGGCCGCCCTCGTGCATGGTGATGTAGCCCCATTCCAAGCTGTCCGGTCCCTTGGGGCTCACGTTCATCACGTAGACATCCTTCAGCAGCGAGCCGCAGGTGTAGGCCGATCGGTGACGCTCCAGGCACGCGCAATAGTCCTCGGGCATCCAACTGCCGGACAGTGCTTCGATCAAGTCGAGGGGAGCTTTGGCGGTCCGTTCCGCCACGCCGGCATCGACCGGTCCGTGATCGGCGGGGCCACCGCAGCCGGCCAGTAGCAGGGCTGCGGAGACCGCTGAGAACGCCTGAAGCCTCATGTTCACAAAGGAAACTGGATCCTGCGCCTTGTCCGTGGCCTACGTATCGCCAGCCTCCACCCGGTGAATGTAGGCCCATCGCATCACCCGCTGGCCCGGGCTCACCTTCAATCGGTCCTCGAACTGCCAGTTGTTGCGGAGGTACCGCATCACATGGAAGGAGGTGGTGCGGGTCCGCTCAAAGTAGAGCTCCACCAGGCACAGGCGCTTGGGGTCGTCGGGCAGTTCGGGAGGTCGGACCCAGGGGCCGGTGGCGGCTTGCATGGCCCGAAACTACGGCCGGGCTTGGCCGTCCCGACTATCTTCGCCCCATGGCACTACTGCAGAACAAATCCGCCCTGGTCACGGGCGGTTCGCGCGGCATCGGCCGTGGTATTGTGGAACGCTTCCTGGAAGAGGGCGCCGACGTGGCCTTCACCTACGTGAGCAGCCCCGAGAAGGCCAATGCCGTGGCGCAGGAACTGGCCACCAAGTACGGCCGCAAGGTGCTGGCCATCCAGAGCAACGCGGGCGACTTCGAGCAGGCCCAGAAGGCGGTGGATGAGGTGGTGAACGCCTGGGGCAAGCTGGACGTGCTGGTGAACAACGCCGGCATCACCAAGGACCAGCTGCTGATGCGCATGAGCGAGGCCGACTGGGACGCCGTGATCGAGACCAACCTGAAGAGCGTCTTCAACATGACCAAGGCCGTGATGCGCACCATGCTCAAGCAGCGCAGTGGCAGCATCATCAACATGAGCAGCGTGGTGGGTGTGAAGGGCAATGCCGGACAGGCCAATTATGCCGCCAGCAAGGCCGGCATCATCGGGTTCACCAAGAGCGTGGCGCTGGAGCTGGGCAGCCGCAACATCCGCAGCAACGCCATCGCACCGGGCTTCATCGAGACGGAGATGACCGGCGCGCTCGACCCCAAGGTGGTGGAGCAATGGCGCGAGGGCATCCCCCTGAAGCGCGGCGGTACCCCCACCGATGTGGCCAACGCCTGCGTGTTCCTCGGCAGCGACCTCAGCACCTACATCACCGGGCAAACGCTGCACGTATGCGGCGGCATGCTGACGTGATGGTTGGCGGAATGCAGTGGTCGGTTGTTGGTTGTCAGGCTCCTTGATGGTCGGCCCACCATGGAGCGAACCAACAACGGACGACCAATAACGGACAACGAACGTACATGAACCTCACCACCGTCCATAGCCTGTGGCTCGCGCCCCTGTGCGTGCTGCTGGGCATTGGGCTGGCGTGGTGGTTGTACCGCCGGGGAAAGGGTCAGGACCTGCCGCCCAGGACCGCCCAAGCCCTGGCCGTGATGCGGGCCTTCGTCATCGCGCTCATCGCCTTTTTCCTGCTGGAACCGATGGTGCGCTCCATGGTGCGCGAAGTGCGGAAACCCGTGGTGGTGGTGGCCCACGACGGCAGCGCCTCCCTGCTCGCGGCAGGGGATACGGCCGCCCTCCAAGGCCGCTATCGAAGCGACCTACAGGGGCTGGTCGAGCAGCTGGAGGAGCGCTACACCGTGCGCACCTTCACCTACGGCCAGACCGTGCGGGAAGGCCTGAAAGCCGGCCAACCCGATGCGCTCACCGATGTGGACGAACTGTTCCGCACCGTGTACGACCGATTCAGCGGACCGGACCTCGGGGCCGTGATCATCGATGGCGACGGGATCTTCAACCGCGGCCGCGACCCCAGGTTGAGCGCTGAGCGCTTGGGCGTGCCGGTGCATGCCATCCTCCTGGGCGACACCACCGTGCGCCCCGACCTCGTGCTGAAGGCCGTGGAGCACAACCGCATCAGCTACCTGGGCAATGAGTTTCCACTGGTGGCACGGGTGGAGGCCCGCCACCTGAAAGGCGCGCGCACCCGCGTCTCCGTCCTCCAAGGGGAGCGCGAACTGGGGGTGAAGGAGATCGCCGTGAGCGCTGATCCGCAACTGCTCGAGGTGCCGTTCACCATCAAGGCCGATCGCGCCGGTACCCAGCGCTACACCGTGCGCATCCGCAGCGTGGAAGGGGAGGCCTCCGAGGCCAACAATGCGCAGGACATCTTCGTCGATGTGCTCGACGACCGGCAGAAGGTCCTGTTGTTGGGAGCGGCCCCACACCCCGACCTGGGCGCCTTGCGGCTGGCCCTCACAGGGCTGGAGGGCTATGGGTGCGACATCGCCTACGCCGCGGAGTTCACCGGTCCGGTGGAGGAGTACGACCTGGTGGTGATGCACCAGTTGCCTTCGACCAAGGTGCCCGTGCGTCCCGTGCTTGACCGCGCCGCCGCCAAGGGCATCCCCGTGCTCTTCATCCTGGGGCAGGGCATGGACATGGCCACCTTCAATGGGCAGGGTGCCGGTGTGAACGTGAGCAACAGCCGCGCCGCCATCACCGATGCGCAGGCCGCGGTGAACCCCGACTTTACGCTGTTCACCATCGATGCGGCACAGGCCAAGGCCATCGAGCGTTTCCCGCCGTTGCAGGTCCCCTTCGGGCAGTATGACGTGGGCCGCTCGGCCACGGTGCTGCTCACCCAGCGCATCGGCGTGGTGCGTACGCCCTATCCCCTGGTGGTGGTGCAGCAACAGGGTGAGCGCCGCATGGCCACGGTGATGGGAGAGGGGTTGTGGCGCTGGCGCCTGGCCGATCTGCAGCAGAACAGCTCCACGGAGCGCTTCGACAAGCTGGTGCACAAGCTCGTGCAGTTCCTGGCCCTGAAGGCGGACAAGCAGCGGTTCCGTGTGGACCATGCCCCGGAGGTGAACGAGAACGAGCCAGTGCTCTTCCAGGCCGAGTTGTACAACAAGGCCTACGAAGGCGTGAACACGCCGGATGCCACCGTGCTGCTCACCGATGAACAGGGCCGCGAGTATCCCTTCACCTTCAGCCGTTCCGGCACCTCGTACCGCCTGGATGCCGGACGCCTGCCGGCCGGCCTCTACACCTGGAAGGCCACGGTGAACCTCGATGGCGAGCGCCTCAGTGATGCGGGCGAACTGGTGGTGCGTGCGCTGCTGGCGGAGCGCACCAACACCGTGGCAGACCATGGCCTTTGGCGCGACATCGCGGCACGGACCAACGGCTCGGTGGTGTCGCCCGGCCAACTGGCCGACCTGGACGCCCAGCTTGCCCAGCGCAAGGACCTCGTGGCACGTTCCTATGCGCAGGCCAGCTTCGGCGATCTCATCTCCCTGCGGTGGCTGTTCGGTTTGCTGCTTCTGCTGCTCACGGTGGAATGGGTGGTGCGGCGGCGCCATGGCAGCTACTGAGGCATGAGCGCGGAAGACAAGGACCAAGGACCACGGAAGCGCCGTTGGTGGCGCATCCTGCTCATCGGGCTCCTCGCGGTGGGGCTCCTGTGGACCATGCGAGCGCCGCTCCTGCGCGGCATCGGCCAGCTGTTGATCGTAGAGGACGCCCCTCGGCATGCCGATGTGGCCTATGCCTTGGGCGGCTCCTCCCTGGACCGCGGCCGTGAACTGGCTGTGCTGTTACAGCGCGGTGTGGCCCCGATCGGCGTCACCACCGGATCGAACCTATCCAACGCCCTGGAGGCCTACGGCCTTGAAGTGACCGAGGCCTCCCTCACCGCCACTGTCGCCCGCCGGGCCGGCGCTCCGTCCTTGCGCATCGACACGCTGGTGAGGGGAACGAGCACCTGGGAGGAGGCTGCTGCCGTGCTGGACGATGCTAGGCGCCGTGGGGCGGACACCATCGTGGTGATCACCACCGAGTTCCACACCCGGCGGGTGAAACGTGTGTTCCGCAAGCGCTTTAAGGGCTCCGGGATCACGGTGCTCGTCCATGGTGCACACGCTTCGGACTACGAGCCCGAGCGCTGGTGGACCACCGAGGAGGGGCTCATCATGGTGAACAACGAGTACATGAAGCTCCTGTACTACGCCATC